>NZ_JAELUI010000029.1 GCF_016429285.1 Ralstonia sp. ASV6 | reverse complement strand
CCGGGCGGCCACCGATGTTGCCCATGTCGGCAAAGTTGGACTTGAGCTGCTCCTGGTATTCCTCATCCAGCGGCATGCGCCAGGCGGTGTCGAGCGACTGCTTGCCCGCCGCGATCAGCGAATCCGCCAGCGCATCGCTGCGGGCGTACATGCCGGTGTTGATGTGGCCGAGCGCGATGATGCACGCGCCAGTCAACGTTGCCACGTCAATCACCACGGCTGGCTTGAAGCGCTCCACGTAGGTCAACGCATCGCACAGGATCAGGCGGCCTTCGGCGTCGGTATTGAGGATTTCGATGGTCTGGCCCGACATGCTGGTGACCACGTCGCCCGGCTTGGTGGCGATACCGCTGGGCATGTTCTCGCAGGTCGGCACCACGGCGATGACGTTCTGCTTAAGACCCATCTCGGCCACAGCGCGCAACGTGCCCAGCACCGAGGCGGCGCCACACATGTCGTACTTCATCTCGTCCATGCCCTCGCCCGGCTTGAGCGAGATGCCACCCGTATCAAACGTGATGCCCTTGCCGACCAGCACCACCGGTGCCTGCTTGGCGGGGCCGCCCTCGTAGCGCAGCACGATGAACTGCGGCGGCTCTTCGCTGCCCTTGGTCACGGCCAGGAAAGCGCCCATCTTCAGGGCCTCGATCTGCTTGCGGCCAAGCACTTCGACCTTGAGCTTGAATTCCTTGGCAATCTGGCGCGCGGTGTTGGCCAGGTACGTTGGCGTGCAGATGTTGGACGGCAGGTTGCCCAGATCACGCGTCAGATCCATGCCGTTGGCGATGGCGGTACCGCGTGCGGCGGCCACGCTGGCGGCCTTGGCATCGGCGGCCGGCACGGCCAGCACGACCTTGCGCAGGCTGGTGCCGCTCTTGTCGCCCTTGCTCTTGAGCGCCGGATGGCGCGCAATGAAGCGGTAGCTCGTTTCGCGGATGAGCGTGACGGCAGTCAGTACGGCCCAGGCGGAGTCCTTGTCGCGGGCCGTGTGCTCGGTGAGCGTCCACGTCACGTTGGCGGCCTTGGTGCTGGCCAGCGCGCGCAGCGCGGTGCGCACGGCTTCAGCGTAGGCGCGGTCGGTGAAATCGGCTTCCTTGCCCAGGCCGACCAGCAGCACGCGGGCGGCGCCCACGCCGGCCACCTCGTGCAGTAGCAGCGACGTGCCGCGCTTGCCTTCAAAGTCGCCCAATTTGATCAAGCGGCCGACCAGGCCCTTGGTCGCCACGTCCAGCGCCTTGGCGGCGCCCGCCAGGGTCTGCGACTCGAACAGACCGATCACGAGGCAATCGCTCTTGGCAGCCAGGGCGCCCGCTTTGGCCCAGTCCAGGGCTTTTGTGCTAAATTCCATCGCGCTTCTCTCTATGGGGCGAGTCAACGAAAGCCCACATTATCCGCGATTTTGCGCGGGGGCTCCGATGGAACCCTGATGGGGCGTGCATCGTCCCAACCATGGCCAAGACCTCGCCCTCCCTTCCCGCATCCGCATGATTTTCGAACAAGCCCTGCGACGCGAGCTGTCCTTTACCGCCGGCGCCGTCTTCCTCGTGCTGCTGACGTTCATGCTGACCACCCTGGTGATCCGCATTCTCGGCATGGCCGCCAATGGTGAAGCCAACCCGAACGACGTCCTGCTCCTCATCGGCCTGGCTACGCTGGGCTACTTGGCGATTCTGCTGTGCGCCACCCTCTTCATCTCGGTGCTGCTGGTGCTCACGCGCTGGTACAAGGATTCCGAGATGGTGGTGTGGTTCACCTCGGGCATCAGCCTGACCGATTTCATCCGCCCGGTGTTGCGCTTCTCAGCGCCGTTCATCGTGCTGGTGGCATTGCTGGCACTGTTCGGCTGGCCGTGGGCCAACCAGCAGAGCGCACTGTTCCGCGACCGTTTCGAGCAGCGCGACGTGCTCTCGATGATCTCCGCCGGCCGCTTCATCGAGCCCGCGCACGGCAACTACGTGCTCTTCATCGAAGGCGTGGACTCCGGCATGAAACACGCCCGCAACCTGTTCGTGGCGAATGCCGCGCAGGACAAGATCGGTGTGGCGCTGGCCAAGACCGGCGAATTCAAGACCATGCCCAACGGCGACCGCTACGTCGTGCTCGACAAGGGCCGCCGCTATGAGGGCACGCCCGGCAAGCTCGACTACCGCATCGTTGAATTCGACAAGTACGGCGTGAAGGTGGCCAACAAGCCGCCCCAAGCCGATGCTAACTTGCCGACCAAGAGCCGCTCCACGCAGGATCTGCTCGCCAACCCGACGCCCGAGAACCTGGGCGAGCTGGTCTGGCGCATCGGCCTGCCACTGCTGGCGCTGAACTTCGTGCTGATTGCCATTCCGCTGGCCTACGTCAACCCGCGCCTGGGCCGCTACACGCCGATGATCTTTGCCGTGCTGATCTACCTGACGTACTCCAACCTGCTGAACTTGTCGCAGGCATGGGTGGCGCAGGGCAAAATCAACGCAATGCTCGCCTGGTGGCCGCTCCACGTCATCGCATTCATCTGCGCGGTACTGCTGTTCCGCTTCCGCCACTACAGCTCCGCTGGCCTGAAGGGCATCTCTGCCCTGCTCGGCTTCGCGCCGAAAACCGCACCGAAGGCGGGGGCATGATGCTGAAGATGCCTGTCTACGAAAAATACTTCGCGCGCCAGATCTACGGCGTGTTCGTCTTCATCCTGTTTGCGGTGCTGGCGCTGTTCATCTTCTTCGACATGCTGGGCGAGCTAGGCTCGGTCATGGGGCGCTACACCACGCTCATCGCGTTCTTCCACGTGATGCTGCAAGCGCCGACGCGCGTGTATGAAGTGATTCCGGTGGCCGCGCTCATCAGTGCCATCTACGTGTTCTCCCAGATGGCGAGCCAGTCGGAGTTCACGATCTTCCGCGTGGCCGGACTGGATACGCGGCGTGCGCTGATGTCGCTGTTCAAGATTGCGCTGCCGCTGGCGCTGGTGACGTACATCTTCGGCGAGTTCATCGGCCCGAAGGCGGAGCAATACGCGCAGAAGGTGCGGCTCGAGGCGCTGGGCGCCACGGTATCGGCGGGCTTTCGCTCGGGCGTGTGGGTCAAGGACCGCGGCCCTGCCAAGCCGGATGGCAGTGGCGGCGAAGTGACACGCTTCATCAACGTGGGTGCACTGCAGGCAGACCAGTCCATCCAGGGCCTGCGCATCTATGAATTCGATTCAGACTACCGTCTGAGCACGATTCGCGTGGCGCAACAGGCGCGGTATGAAGGTCACCAGAGCTGGCAGTTGAGCAACGTGACCGAGACACGCTTCATTGAATTCCCGCGCAAGGCTGCTGCCGCTACGCCGCAGGACAACGTGCAGGCCGCACCCGGCGCACCCGATGCGCTGGCGCCGGATTTCCGTGGCGAACAGCTCACGGTACCGCAACAGGAGATGCGCTCGGAACTCACGCCGCAGCTCCTGTCGGTGCTGATGGTCACGCCCGACCGCATGGCCACGCTGGACCTGTTCCAGTACATCCGCCATCTGCGTGACAACAAACAGGATGCGCAACGCTACGAGATCGCGTTGTGGAAGAAGGTCGTCTACCCGTTCACCGTGCTGGTGATGATGGCGCTGGCTCTGCCCTTCGCCTACCTGCACGCACGCGCCGGAGCCGTCGGCCTGAAGGTGTTCGGTGGGATCATGCTTGGCCTGTCGTTCCAGTTGGTGAACAACCTGTTCTCGCACGTGGGCTTGCTCAATACCTGGCCGGCGATCTTCACGGCCATCGTGCCTGGTGCGCTATATCTGGCACTGGCGCTGGTGGCACTACGCTGGGTGGAACGTCACTGATGACCGCGCGTGCACTCGTGCTGTTTGCGCATGGTGCGCGCGACGCTCGCTGGCGCGAGCCGTTCGACCGTTTGCAGAAGCGCCTGGCGGCCCAGCAACCCGACGTTGATGTCCGCCTCGCCTTTCTTGAGCTGATGACGCCCGATCTGCCGGGCACGATCGACGAACTGACCACGGCCGGCACACAGCACATCACCGTCGTGCCCGTGTTCTTCGGCCAGGGCGGCCACTTGCGGCGAGATCTGCCCGCGCTGGTCGAACGCTGCGCACAGGCGCACCCCACCCTCTCCATCCGCTGCGCCGATGCCGTCGGCGAAGACGACGCTGTGCTCGATGCGATTGCCGGCTATTGCGTGCGGCAACTCGCCTCGCCAACCTGATCGGCCTGATCGACCATTCGCCGGCAAGCATTCAGAACGGCAGAGGAGCGCCCCCGCCGTTGCCGCAAACACCCTGCGGGGCGACCCTCCCAGTACTCGGTATCACCGAGGCCAGATCCACCACGGTGCGACCGAAATCGACGCGCGTCGCATATGTTGGCGTCGCGCCGCCTTGGCAGGTCATATACGGGAGCAGTTGCCCGACAATCGAGCCCTTCGTCGGCGCCACCTGCCTCAAGATGTCCGCGAAAATGCCCTTGGGCTGCGGCGCGGTCAGGTACGGCTGATGAATGGGGTTGTACGACGCGGCATTCTCGCCAGCGGCAGCAAGAATCGGCGCAAGTTGACTGTTCAGCCGCGCAATGGTGGCGTTGACGCTGATTGGTGTTACGCGCCGGGTCAACACCTGCGGCGCCCCCAGCGCAGCAGGATCTTCGTCTTCACTCAGTTCTGCCACCAGGGCCGACGTCATGATCGATACGTTCACAATCGCCTCGTCGTCATGGGTCGGTAGTTCGGGCAGCACCGAATAGAGCGTGGGATCATCCCCGCTGGCGTCGTCTGCGGTGACCAACAGCGGGGCGGTCAACCCGGCAAGCGGGATATCGTAGTGGCCCGTGCTGTCGGAAACCGTGCTGAGCGTCTTGCCCTGGGCGTCGGTCACCCTCACCTGCGCACCATGCAGGAGATCACCCATCGCCACCATGCCGCTCATGGTGCGCGGAGCTGATGCGGCGCTCGCACTGTCGTCGCCACCGCCGCAAGCAGCCAGCGAGGCGAGCACGGCAACAACAGGCACCCAAGCCCCGAGGTGCGCAGCAGAACGTGGAATGGACGATAGGGTGGCAGGCATGGCATGGGGCTGGAGATCCCGCACTCAGGCGGTGGCGGCCGGGATACTCCCATGGCAGCCATGCTGGCTCAAGCATGCAACCGCGTGATGAATGCGATTGGTGCGGGTGTCTCATCAAGCTTTCGCCGCGTCTCACACACCCCCTGCTAACCACCCTCTGCTTCGAGTTGCGCAAAGCGTGCGTGCACGTTGTTTTCGACGTGAAAGCCATGGGTGTCGAACTCCACCAACTCCAACGTCAACCCGAGATTGCGGCGTGCAAACACGTGGGCTAGATGCGTACGCAAAGCGGCGAACAATTCTGCGCAGATCGGCCCGGTCACAGCCTTGGGCCGACCCGCCTTGATGCGGAATACCACGTGGACGAAGGCGTCGTCCTCGGCGCCATCTGCCATGCAGTACTGGTCCAGACGCAGCGCACGCGTGCGGATACCACCGGTAGGAAACACATCCGCATGGCCGATCAGGACGCCGTTGAGCAGGCGCATCAGTTCGGGAATGCGCGCGTCGGCTTCAACATTGGCGGTGTACTCGATGATGACGTGCGGCATCGCAGGCATCCGAAAGAAGGGTTCAATGATTAACGCGCCGCTGCAGCCTCGGTGGACAGCGCCAGTTCGAGGGCATCCACTACCCGCGCCAGTCGCCCAAGCGAGGGTGCACGCTGCACACACACATCCCACTCGGACGGCGCGGACGCCAACTTGTGCACGGACAGCAAACCCTCTGCGATCTGCTGTCCAATCAGCCTCACAGGCGCAAAGCCAAGACCGAAACCCTCCGCCACCAGCGCATGCTGCAGCGGCACGGACTGCACCTCGGCGGCCACGTTCGGGGTTAGCCGATCCGCCTCGTAGCGGCCCAGCAACCACGCCCGCATCTCGCAGCCGGCCGGGTTCAGTACCCAGGCCTCATCAGTGACTTGCACCATCGACAACGTCGGCGGCAACTTGCGCGATGGCGCGGCAATCAGGCTGACGGGTTCGGTGCCAATCACGCGGATATCCGCATCGGCGTGATGGCCACGCGCGTTGGACGGCACCAGCCACAACGCGGCGTCCAGCTCGGCCCGCTTCAGGCGCTCGCGCAGCACGCCGCCCCACTCGCAGCTCAGGCGGAACGACACCCCCGGATAGCGCACCCGCAACCCCGACAGCAGGCGCGCAAACCGCGCATCACCTACCGCGTGGCTCACGCCAACACGCAGCACGCCCTCGGGCTCGCCGGTAGCACGCACGGCGCCACGCAGCGCCTCGAATTCACCGACGATGGTGCGGCAGCGCGCCAGTACCGCCTCGCCCTCGGCGGTGAGCCGGAACGGCTTGACGCGCCGATCGAACAGCACGGTATCGAGCGCGCGCTCCAGCCGCTGGATCTGCTTGGTGACGGCCGGCTGCGTGAGCGGCAGGTGCTCGGCCACTCGCGCAATCGACCCGGTCTGTGCCAGCAGCACGAACGTGCGCATTTCCTCGAGCATGACAACATTCCCAATCGTTATGTTCTTTCTGAACAAATTGAATTGGATTCATCTTAGGTGACGCGCCACAGTATCGCCAGACGCGCTTTTGCGTTGCTTTCCTCCACAGCCACCACGAGGACACCATGAAAGCCCTGGCACTGACCGACGGTTACGGCATCCACGCCCTGCGCCCCATCGAGCGCGACGACCCGACACCCGCACCCGACGAAATCATCGTGCGCACGCGCGCCGCCTCGCTCAACTATCGCGACCTGGAAATCGTCTCCGGCACATTCTTCACACGCTTTCCGCTGCCGCTGATCCCGCTCTCCGATGGCGTGGGCGAAGTGGTCGCCATCGGCAACAACGTGACGCGCGTGCGCCCGGGTGACCGTGTCGCCGGCACGTTCTGGCAGCGCTGGGACGGCGGCGACTTCCGCAACGCCGACACGCGCCGCATACTCGGCGGCCCGATCGACGGCTGGCTGGCCGACACCATCCGCCTGGATGCGGGCGGCGCAGTGGTGGTGCCGCCGCACCTGAGCGATACCGAAGCCGCCACCCTGCCCTGCGCCGGCCTCACCGCATGGCATTGCCTGATCGAAGCGGGCAACCTGCAGCCCGGCGAAACCGTGCTCGTGCAAGGCACGGGCGGTGTGTCGATGTTCGCGGTGCAATTCGCGTTGATGGCGGGTGCACGGCCCATCGTGCTGTCGAGCAGCGACGCGAAGCTCGAACGTGTGCAGACCTTGGGCGTGCCCGAATCTGACACGATCAACTACCGCACGACGCCCGAGTGGCATGAAGCGGTGCTCGCGTGCACGAACGGCCGTGGCGTCGATCACGTCATCGAAGTGGGCGGCGGAGGTACGCTGCAACGCTCACTGAAAGCGCTGCGGGTGGGTGGACAGATTCACCTTGTCGGCTACTTGGCCGGGCGCGAGGGTGGCGTGAGCCCGTTGGAAATCTTTGCGCGCAAAGCGCTGATCCGGCCAGCGTCGGTCGGCTCGCGGGCGTCGTTTGAGGCGATGAACCGGGCGCTGGCACTGCATGGCCTGCACCCAATCGTCGACCAGGTGCTGCCGTGGCAAGACGCTTCGGAGGCGTTCCGGCTGACGGAAGCCGGGAAAGTCTTTGGAAAGATCGCGCTGGCGTTCTGAGCGATGCTCAGGCTGCCAGGACGTGGGGCGCGCTGGAAAAGACTTCCGGCGCAGCGTTGGTTGCACGCGCGGCAAACGCGTCGCCAATCATCAGCAGGCTGGGGTGCTCCGGATTGATCCACGCAGCCGCAGCGCCATCGGCCATCTGCTGCAGCGTGAAGCACGCCGAGCGCTGCTCGGGCGTGGTAGCGGCCTCGACCACCCATGCGGGCGTCGATGGTGCGCGGCCACGGGCGATCAAGTCCGCCGCGATACCAGCGGCCTGGTCGCGGCCCATGTAGTAGACGAGCGAATCCGCTTGCGCAGCCGGTTCAGGCGTAATGCTCTCGGACTGCGGCGTGTCCGGATCAGCGGCCTTGGCCTGCGTGACGAACGCCACGCTGCGAGCCACGCCGCGCTTGGTCAGCGGCTGGCGAATGGCCGAAGCCGCTGCCAGGGCCGCCGTGATGCCGGGTACGACTTCGTAGTCGATACCGGCCTGCTCCAGGGCCTGCAACTCCTCATCGGCACGGCCGAACAGCATCGGATCGCCGCCTTTCAGGCGCACCACGCGCTGGTATTTGGTCGCCAAGTCGACGAGTTGGCGGTTGATGAAGCGCTGCGCGGTCGAGCGCTTGCCGCAGCGCTTGCCGACGGCAATCAGCACGGCCTGCGGGCAGTACTGGAAGACCTCGGGCGAGACCAATGCGTCGTGGAGTACGACCTCGGCTTCGCTCAACAAGCGTGCACCACGCACCGTGATGAGATCCGCAGCGCCGGGGCCCGCACCAATCAGGCTCACGCGGCCGAGTGTCTTGGGGGTCTTCGCTTCCATTTGCCTAGCTTCCTTTGCTTTTCCCTGCGGGGCGCAATGACTGCGCCCCTTTTTTATTAGGAAAACGCACGGATCATGCCAGCCGCCACCGTATGGTGCGTGGCTTCGTCCACCAGAATGAATGCGCCGGTGGCGGGGTTATCGCCATACGCATCGCACACGATCGGCTTCTGCAGGCTGATGTTGACCGTGCCGATATCGTTCAGCGCGATCTGCTTGCGACCGGTTTCATGCGACAGCGTGTGCACATCCAGCACGCGCTCGACTTCCGACACGCGGGCGAACACGGTGGCCGTGGTGTGCTTGAGCACGTACTTGCGGGCCGGGTTCAGTTCGTGTTCGTCAAACCAGCACAGATCGGCGTGCAGCTTCTTGACGGCGTTGGCAGCCGTAGTAGGTGTGGCGACGATGGTGTCGCCGCGCGAGATGTCCACGTCGTCGGCCAAGCGGACGGTGATGGTCTCGCCGGGGCCTGCGGAATCGGCGGCGCCATTGGGCGTCAGCACTTCGGCCACCGTGGTCTCGCGGTTGGCAGGCAGCACGCGCACGGCTTGGCCGACGCGCACGGTACCGGCTTCCACACGGCCCATGTAACCACGGAAGTCATCGGCCTGCGAGCCGTCTTGGCGCGCCACGAGCTGCACCGGGAAGCGCAACGCATCGTCGCCCACCGGGGCGGCCTCTTCCACCTTCAGGTCCTCAAGCAGCGCCAGCAGGGGCTCGCCCTGGTACCACGGCATGGCTTCAGACGCGTGCACGATGTTGTCGCCGCGCAAGGCCGACACCGGCACGTAGCGCACGTCCTTCAAACCCAGTTGCGCAGCCAGCGCGTCGTAGGCGGCGCGGATTTCGTTGAAGCGCGCTTCGCTGTAGTCGACCAGGTCCATCTTGTTGACGGCCACGATCACGTGCTGCAGTTCGAGCAGCTTGACGATGGCCGAATGGCGCTTGGTCTGGGCCAGCAATTCAGCCTTGCCATCAACGGTCGTCACACGGGTGACGTCGATCAGGATGATGGCGGCGTGCGCAGTCGAGGCGCCCGTCACCATGTTGCGCGTGTACTGCTCGTGGCCCGGTGTGTCCGCAATGATGAACTTGCGGCGCGCGGTCGAGAAATAGCGGTACGCCACATCAATCGTGATGCCCTGCTCACGCTCGGCTTCCAGGCCGTCGGTCAGCAGCGAGAAGTCGATCTGCTCCCCTGCGGTGCGCTTGTTCTTGGCGCGGGCCAGCGCTTGCAGCTGGTCGGTCAGCACGGCCTTGCTGTCGTACAGCAGACGGCCGATCAGCGTGCTCTTGCCGTCGTCGACGGAACCGGCAGTGATGAAGCGCAGCAGGCCTTGGTGCGATGTTTGATTGCCCATGATCAGAAATATCCTTCCTTCTTGCGCTTTTCCATCGAGGCTTCGCTCGTCTGGTCGTCCATGCGCGTGGCGCCGCGTTCAGTGATCTCGGTGATGGCCGTCTCGGCGATGATCTCGGCCGGCGTAGCGGCAGTACTCGCCACCGGGCACGTGCAGCTGATGTCACCCACGGTGCGGAAGCGCACCGACAGGACTTCGCTCTCGTCGCCATCGGCCTTGGGGGTGATCGGCGTGACCGGCACCAGCAGACCGTTCTTGCGCACGACTTCGCGCTCGTGCGCGTAGTAGATCGGCGGCAGGGCGAGGTTTTCGCGGGCAATGTACTGCCACACGTCGAGCTCCGTCCAGTTGGAGATCGGGAACACGCGCATCTGCTCGCCTTGCGACATGCGGGCGTTGTACAGGCTCCAGAGCTCCGGGCGCTGAGCCTTCGGGTCCCATTGGCCGAATTCGTCGCGGAACGAGAAGATGCGCTCCTTGGCGCGGGCCTTCTCTTCGTCGCGGCGGGCGCCGCCCATCAGGGCATCGAAGCCGTGCGATTCAATGGTTTCCAGCAGTGTGACGGCCTGTGCGGCGTTCCGCGAATCGGTCTCTTTGCGCAGACGAACCGTGCCGCGCTTGATGGAATCTTCCACATGCCCAACCACCAGGCGTGCGCCCAACTCAGCAACGCGCTGGTCGCGGAACTGGATCACTTCCGGGTAGTTGTGTCCCGTGTCGATGTGCACCAACGGGAACGGCAGTTCGATCTTGCGATCACCCAGGCGGAAGGCCTTGAGCGCCAGGTGCAGCATGACGATCGAATCCTTGCCGCCGGAGAACAGCAGCGCCGGGTTGCGGCACTCGGCCACCACCTCGCGGATGATGTAGATCGACTCGGCTTCCAGCCAGTCGAGGTGCTCGTTCTGCACGGGCTCAATGTTGAATGCTGCCGTGCCGGGGATCTCGCTCATCACTCCCATGATTCTTCCTTCGCTTTCGCTCAATTCTTTTGCGACAAGTTCGTCGCCGAATTTGTCACATGCAGACCGCATTCCTTGCTGTCGCGCGATTCCCACCACCAGCGGCCGGCGCGTACGTCTTCACCGGCGCGCACCGCACGCGTGCAGGGTTCGCAGCCGATGCTGGGATAGCCCTTGGCGTGCAGCGCATTGGTGGGCACGTTGTGCTGTTCAAGGTAGGCCCAGACTTCGGGCTCGGACCAGTCGAACAGCGGGTTGTACTTGGCGATGCCGCGAGCGACGTCGTCCTCAGCAAACGGCAGGTCGGCACGGGTGACAGCCTGCTCGCGGCGCTGGCCGGTCAGCCACGCATCCGCATCTTTCAGCGCTCGGTTCAGCGGCACCACCTTGCGAATATTGCAGCAGGCCTTGCGCAGCTCGATGCTGTCGTAGAACGCGTTCAGGCCGTGGTCGCGCACGTAGGCTTCCACTGCGCGGGCGTCTGGTGCGTACTGCTCGATCGCAACGCCGTAGTGCTCGCGGATACGGTCGAGCATCGCCAGCGTTTCGGCATGCAGGCGACCCGTCTGCAGCGTGAAGATCGGCAGGTGCACGCGCACAGCCTCAGGGCTGCGCAGAATGGCATCCGTCACGACCATGTCTTCGGCGGCCAGGCTCGTGGCGAACTTTGCCACGCCGTGCTTGGCGGCAATCTCGGCCAGGCACGCGAACAGCGCAGCTTCCTTGGCGGCCAGTGCTTCGGCGGTCCCGGTGTAGACGGGGCGCGTCCACAGCACCGGGCGCCCGATTGCGGACACCGGCACTTCGGACACAGCGGCTTCTTGCAGATCGCTCATGCTGCGTTCGCCTCGGTTGCGCGCTCGCGGCGGAACAGCGGACGCGGCTCATCGATGGCGCCTTGGTAGCGCACGCTGATCTCGCCAAAGCCGTTCAGCGCGTCGTCAATGTTCTTGTCAGCGCGCACGGCAAAGGCGTCGAAGCCGCAACGGCGCATGTAGTCGAGCTGATCGCGCAGCACGTCGCCAATGGCGCGCAGTTCACGCGTGAAACCGAGACGCTGGCGCAGCAGGAACGCCGTGCTGTAGCCCCGACCATCGCGGAAGACCGGAAAGTCCACCGCCACCAGCGGCAGGCTCGGCAGATCGGCTTCCAGGGCGAACGGCTCGTCGTCCGGGGCCAGCCACACAGCCAGCGTGCCGGCACGAGCGCGACCAAGCAGCGCGTCGCGGTTGGCTTGCCAGAAGGCCAGCGGCACGATGGCGTGCGCGGCGGCGTCCACGTCAGCCTGGGTCAGTTCGCCACCCTCGGGTGTTCGCAGCACAGTCCAGTCATCGGCCACGATTTGCGGGGCACCGTTTTGCAGCTTGATGATCTTGCTCATGTTCGTTCCCCTCGGCGTTAGGCTTCTTCACGGGCATACACGCGTTCCTTGAACGGGGCCATGCCGATGCGGTTGTAGGTATCGATGAACAGCTCGTCTTCCGTGCGGTTGGCGACGAAGGTGTCGATGATGCGTTCGATCACGTCGGGCATCTCTTCGGCCTTGAACGACGGGCCGATGATCTTGCCGATCGCCGAATCGTTGCCCTGCGCGCCACCCAGCGACACCTGGTACCACTCTTCGTCGTGCTTATCGACGCCCAGGATGCCGATGTTGCCCACGTGGTGGTGGCCGCACGAATTGATACAGCCCGAGATGTTGAGCGACAGATCGCCCAAGTCGTACACGTAATCGAGGTTGTCAAAGCGCGCTTGAATGGCCTGTGCAATGGGGATCGACTTGGCATTCGCCAGCGAGCAGAAATCACCGCCCGGGCAAGCGATCATGTCCGTCAGCAGGCCGATGTTGGCGGTGGCCATGCCGTGTTCCTTGGCCAGTTGCCACAGTTCAAACAGGTCGTGCTTCTTCACGTCCGGCAGGATCAGGTTCTGCTCGTGCGCCACGCGCAGCTCGCCAAAGCCGAAGCGCTCGGACCAGTCGGCCACCAGCGCCATCTGCTCGGCAGTGGCGTCACCCGGCGGCAGTGCCACGCCCGGCTTCAGCGACAGCGTGACCGACGCATAGCCCGGCACGCGGTGCGCATGCACGTTGCGGCTGACCCAGCGCGCAAACGCTTTGTTCTCCAGCAATGCCTTCTCGTAAGCAGCGTCGGTGTCGGCCAGCTTTTCATAGGCAGGCGGTGCGAAATCCTTGGCCACGCGGTCGAACTCGGCCTGCGGGATGGTCGACGGGCCGTCCTTGATGTGCTGCCACTCTTCTTCCACTTGGCGAGCGAACTCTTCCGCGCCGATCGCTTTCACGAGAATCTTGATGCGCGCCTTGTACTTGTTGTCGCGGCGGCCGTACCGGTTGTACACGCGTACGGCGGCTTCGATGTACGACAGCATGTGCTGCCACGGCAAGTCTTCCTTGATGACCGCGCCCAGGATCGGGGTGCGGCCCATGCCGCCGCCGGCCAGGATGCGCAGCAGCGTCTGGCCGTCCTTTTCATATGCGTACACGCCGATGTCGTGCAGTTGCGTCACGGCACGGTCTTCGCGCGTGGCCGAAATGGCGATCTTGAACTTGCGCGGCAGGAAGGCGAATTCAGGGATAAAGGTCGACCACTGGCGCAGGATCTCGCCCAGCGGACGCGGGTCGACAAACTCATCTGCCGCCACGCCGGCAAACTGGTCGGTCGTGATGTTGCGGATGCAGTTGCCGGACGTCTGGATCGCGTGCATTTCCACCGAGGCCAGCTTGGCCAGAATGTCCGGCACCTCTTCCAGCTTGATCCAGTTGAACTGGATGTTCTGGCGCGTGCTGAAGTGGCCATAGCCGCGATCATGCTCGGCGGCGATATGGCTGAGCATGCGCATCTGGTTGGCACGCAGGTGGCCGTACGGAATCGCCACACGCAGCATGTAGGCGTGACGCTGGTAGTACAGGCCGTTCTGCAAACGCAGCGGCAGGAACTCCTCTTCCGTCAGCTCACCCGAAATGCGGCGGCGCACCTGGTCACGGAACTGCGCAACGCGGTCGGCGACGAGGCGGTGATCGTAAGCGTCGTATTGGTACATGGCTTTGACTGTTCAGTCCGGGCCAGCGTGGCGCCCGGCGTGCAATTCAATTGGGGGAAAGCGTTCGTTGTGTTGCGGCTGGGGCCTTCTCAGCGAAGGCAGCGACGACGGCGGCAACACATCACAATCACAAGCGGCGCCTGCATGGTTTCACGCATCACGACACCAGCTTGATGGCCGTGACCGTCAGCGTGGCGGCAAGCGCGCCGCGCACCAGACGCTCCGGCAGATTCTTGGACAGGCGGGCGCCCAGCCAGATACCCGGGATGGAGCCCACCAGCAGCGACACCAGGAGATTCCAGTCGATCGTGCCCAGGTACATATGACCGAGGCCCGCCACGGCGGTCAGCGGCACGGCGTAGGCGATGTCGGTGCCGGCCACTTCGGCGCTCTTCAATTCGGGGTACAGGATCAGGATGAGCGTCGCGCCCACGGCACCAGCGCCAATGGACGACACCGTCACCAGAACGCCCAGCACCACGCCAACGACGATCGTCGCCACGGCCAACGCCGAACCCTGCAGGCGGTAACGCGGGTTGGCGGCCAACCAGCCCAGCACGCGCTGGCGGAACAGCAGCGAAATCACCGTCAGGATGACCGACACGCCGATCGTCAGGCGAATGAGGTGCATCCATTCGGCATCGAGGTTGCCAGCGTTCTTCAGCACGATCACCGTGACGAGCGCAGCAGGCAGGCTGCCCAGGCACAGGCGCTTGACGATGTCCCAGCGGATGTGACCGTGGCTGCGGTGCGCGATCGTGCCCACGCCCTTGGTCAGCGACGCAAACGCCAAGTCCGTGCCCACGGCGGTGGCCGGCGAAAAGCCGAACATCAGCGTCAGCAGCGGCGTCATCAGCGAACCGCCGCCAACGCCCGTCAGGCCGACCAACAGGCCGACCAGCAAACCGGAAACCGTATAGGCGAGCGTCATGGGGGACAGTGAGGGCGTGTTATCACGGAGTTCGAGCATCGTAATGACGCCGCCTCATATCCCAAACCAATAAAAAATTGTTTGTTTATATGGTCTCGGTTATAAGTAGCGATCAGATCGCTCTCGTTCTTCTATATCGACCGCGCAGCTATGAACCTCCACCAATTCCGCTTCGTGCGCGAAGCCGTGCGGCAGAAATTCAACCTGACCGAGGCCGCAAAAGCGCTCTATACGTCACAGCCAGGGGTTTCCAAGGCCATCATCGAGCTGGAAGAGGAACTGGGTGTCGACATCTTCACACGGCATGGCAAGCGCATCCGGGGTCTCACGGAGCCGGGCCGCCGGATCCTGGCCTCAGTCGAGCGCGTGCTGGAGGAAGTTGAAACCCTCAAGCGCGTCGGCAAGGACTACGCCGCCCAGGACCAAGGCAACTTCACAATCGCCACCACACATACGCAGGCGCGCTACGCCCTGCCCCGCGCGATTGCCGAGTTCACGCGCAAGTACCCAAAGGTGCGCCTCTCCATCCAGCAGGGCACACCCGCACAGATCGCCGAGATGGTGCTGCACGACCAGGCCGACATCGCCATCGCCACCGAGGGCATGTCGCATGTGAAGGACCTGATCTCGATTCCCGGCTACCAATGGCAACACGTGGTGGTCACGCCACCCGACCACCCACTGCTCTCGCGCCAGCACCTGACGCTGGAAGACCTGAAGGGCTATCCGCTCATCACGTACGACCAGCACTTTGCCGGCCGCCCCAAGATCGACCACGCCTTCGAACTACGCCAGATCAAGCCGGACATCGTGTTGGAGGCCATCGACGCCGACGTCATCAAGACCTACGTGGAAGTGGGCCTGGGCGTGGGCATCGTGGCCGGCGTCGCCTTTGACCCCGAGCGCGACCGCAACTTGCGTGCGATTCCCGCCGGCCACCTGTTCGGCACCAATGTCACGCACCTGGGCATCAAGCAGGGCGCGTACTTGCGTGGATTCGTCTACACCTTCATCGAGCTGTTTGCGCCGGCGCTCACTCGCAAGCTGGTCGAGCAACTGATGTCCGGTGAGCACGAAGCCTACGAACTCTGAATTGCCTGTCACACGGCCTGAATTTTCCGGAGATTCCATGACCACACGACGCCGTCTGCTGTGCGGCATGGCGCTCTTTGCGAGCGCTGCCGCCCTTGCCCTTCCTGCCCAAGCTGACATCCGTGTGGGTGTAGTGCTCTCGACCACCGGCCCGGCTGCGGCCATCGGCATCCCCAGCAAGAACACCGTGCAGATGTGGCCTGCCACCATTGGCGGGCAGCGCGCGCAGGTGATCGTGCTGGACGATGCGTCTGACCCGTCGATGGCGGTGCGCAACGTGCGCAAGCTGATCGCCGAAGACAAGGTGGACGTGATCGTCGGCCCGACGATTGTGCCGACGGCGCTAGCCGCGCTCGATGCCGTGGCTGAAGGACAGACGCCGATGATCACGCTGGCGGCCTCCGCCTCCATCGTCGAGCCGCAGGACGCCAAGCGCCGCTGGGCCTTCAAGATGCCGCAGAACGACTCGCAGATGGCAACGCTCGTCACGCAGCACATGGCCGACAGCGGCGTGCACACGGTGGGCTTTATCGGCTTTACCGATGCGTATGGCGAGAGCTGGTGGCGCGAGTTTTCCAAGCTGGCCGAGGTGCGCAAGCTGAAGGTGGTCGCCAACGAGCGCTTTGCCCGCACGGACGCCAGCGTCACCGGCCAGGCGCTCAAGCTGATGGCCGCCAAACCCGACGCCATCCTGATTGCCGGCGCCGGCACGCCGGCTGCCCTGCCTGAGCGCACGCTGGTCGAGCGTGGCTACAAGGGCCGCATCTATCAGACGCACGGCATTGCCAGCACGGAGTTCCTGAAGGTGGGCGGCAAGGATGTTGAAGGCACCCTCTTCCCGACCGGCCCGGTGGTCGTCGCCCGCGAACTGCCGGCCAGCCATCCGGTACGCAAGGTGGCGGTGGAATTTGCCGATCGCTACGAAGCCAAGTACGGCCCGAACAGCGTCACCCAGTTTGCGGGCGATGCCTGGGGCGCTTGGCAATTGCTCGACAACGCCACGGCCCGTGCGCTCAAGACCGGCGCACAACCCGGCACCCCAGCCTTCCGCGCCGCCCTGCGCGACGCGCTGGAAACCACGCGCGACCTGACCGTGCCCAATGGCGTGCTGAACCTGAATGCCCAGGATCACCAAGGCTTCGACCAACGCTCGCGCGTGATGGGCATCATCAAGAACAGCCGCTTCGCTTACGCGGGCCCGCGCTAGATCAACACGTAGAGATTCGCCATGACACGTATCGCCTTCATCGGCCTCGGCAACATGGGCACGCCGATGGTCCAGCACCTGATTGCCGCCGGCCACACCGTGCGCGCCTACGTGCGCCGCCCGGAAGCCGTCGACAACGCCCGCGCCATTGGCGCCGAACCGTGCAGCACACCCGCTGAGGCGGCCCGCGACACGGAGGTTATCTTTACCAACGTCACCTCCACCGCCGATGTGGAAGGCGTGCTGCTGGGGCCCGATGGCGTTGTCAACGGTGCGCCGCGCGGCGCGGTGTGTATCGACCACAGCACAATCTCCGCCGTGGCCACGCGCCGCATTGCGGCCGAGCTGGAAGCCGCAGGGCTGGAGTTCCTGGATGCGCCTGTTTCCGGCGGCACCGGTGGCGCGCAGAAGGCCACGCTGTCGATCATGGTGGGCGGCAAGCCGGAGGTGCTCGAACGCGTGCGCCCGTTGCTGCAACTGCTAGGCACCACCATCACCTACATCGGCGGCCATGGTTCGGGCCAGGTTGCCAAGGCGTGCAACCAGATCGTGCAGGTCATCAACATCCAGGGCATTGCCGAGGCCATGCTGTTTGCGCGCGCCCAGGGCACCGATCCGTCGCGCGTGCTGGCCGCCATTGGGCCAGGCTTTGCCGGCAGCCGCATGCTCGACATGGAAGGGCCGAAGATGGCGGAGCGCAACTTTGCCGCCGGCATCGAAGCGCGCCTGCACGACAAGGATTTCGGCCTCGTGCGTGAAATTGCCCAGGAACTGGGTCTGCAAATGCCAGCGATGGAGCTGGTGGCCTCGCAACTCAACACGCTGGTCGCTAACGGCTGGGGGTATGACGATACGGCATCGCTGCTGCGCGTGCTTGAGCTGCAGAACGCGCAAAAAGCGGGTTGACCGCGCCCTTCCCAGCCCGCCTTGTTTGGCTGGCCAGACTTCTGGCATAATTAGCGGCTCAGCTGTACCTGCCCGAGTGGTGAAATTGGTAGACGCAGGGGACTCAAAATCCCCCGCCGCAAGGCGTGCCGGTTCGATTCCGGCCTCGGGCACCAGATTCGAAGCCGCTTCTGTTCATTCAGAAGCGGCTTTTTCATTCTGAGCAGGGAGTCGCTGGGCCACACGCGCCGTTGTCACGAAACACGACCCACCTCGTCGAGGCCCCCGATATGCCAGCCAGCCCATTGCACACGAAGCCGAGTCGCGATTCGACCCAGGCATTCTGGCATGACCCTGCCATGCCATTCGTCGAAAGCCGCCGCGCCTGCCATAGCCGTGCCTGCTACAAGCCGCACTGCCATCCGACCTTCTCTATCGGGGCGGTCGATGACGGCAGCAGCATATTCACTGGCGCGGCCGATGGCCCAGTCGCGCTGCATCCCGGCACGCTGGTGTTCGTGCCCGCCGCTCGCGTACATGCCTGCAATCCGGCCCCCAACACGGCGTGGAGCTACCAGATGCTGCACCTGGATGCTGACTGGCTCAGCGCGCTCAGGCGAGAGTATGCCCAGGCCAACCCCGTCGACGCCGAGTCCGTGCACATCGTTACCGCGCCAACGGTCTATGCGCGCTTTTGTCAGCTCAACGCGTTGCTGTTCTCCAAAGCCAGCCCATGCGACAAGGAAGCGGCGCTAGTCGAGTTCATTGGCGACTGCGACACCGAGCAAGGCTTGCGCATCGAGACGCCCTGCATTCCCACGCACTTGGCTAAGCAGATCGAACCCGCACTGGACTGCCTACGGGCAGCGCCTGCTGCCAGCACGCCCCTGGAGACGCTGGCGCGCCTGGCAGATTTGAGCCGCTATCAAACAATTCGCGCCTTCCGCGCCGTCACGGGCATGACGCCGCATGCTTGGCAACTCAATCACAGAATTAACCTGGCCAGGGAGTCGATACGCGCCGGGAACAGCCTCTCCGACGTGGCTCAACACCTGGGTTTTGCCGATCAAGCGCACTTTCAACGGGTCTTCAAGGCGCATGCGGGCGCGACGCCAGGCAGCTTTCGCCCATAACGCCACGATTGCAATTTCCTTCAATACAGGAAACGCCGCGGTCGGCACACTGCGAAAAACGACTCGCACGTATGCCCCAGATGGAGCAGTTCCTGATCATTGCCGCAGTGCATTTTCTCGCGCTGCTATCTCCGGGACCGGATTTCTTCCTGATCGCCCGAACCTCACTATCAGCCGGATGGTGCGTGGCCAGTGGTACATGCATGGGTATTGCGCTGGCCAACGGCGTGTTCATCGTTGCCGCATTCACCGGCACGGCTGCGTTTCGGCCTGACTCAATGCTGTTCGTTGCGCTGCAAGTGACCGGATGTGTCTACCTGCTCTATCTCGGTGTGCAGTTCGTGCGCCATGCCGGTAACAGCACGCTGCAGGTGTCGGTCTCGGGCCGTCACGCAGCCCTCACGCAACCGCTTGTGGCGTGGCTGCGTGCGGCCAGCGCGGGTTTTCTCTCGGGCATTCTCAATCCGAAAAACGCGTTGTTCTACGCGAGCCTGGCCGCAATGCTGAGCGGGCCGCACGCCAGCGTTGGCTGGAAGCTAGTCTACGGCACGTGGATGTTCAGTGCAGTGCTGCTATGGGACATGCTGATCGCCATCCTGATCGGTAACCAGGCCGTATTGCGACGCTTCGCGCAGACGCTGCCTTGGCTGGAGCGTATTTCGGGAGTTGTTTTGATTCTGCTCGCGCTGGGCGTCATGATTGCCCTCCTCCGGCGCTAAGCCTCACGAAGCATTTTGCGCTGAGGCGCAAGAACCTTGGCTGGAGACAGCGCTCCCGATAGACGTGGGATAATGAGGCCCTTTGCCCCGGGCACGGCTCAAGAGGTTGATTGCACGGGCGCGCGAGGGCCTTTATCCGCGTGGCCCGCTCCCACAATCGATCCTTCTTCAGTACCCACAATGCCCGCATACCGTTCTAAAACCTCCACCGCCGGCCGCAACATGGCAGGTGCGCGCTCGCTGTGGCGCGCCACCGGCATGAAAGACGAAGACTTCCAGAAGCCGATCATCGCGGTGGTCAACTCGTTCACCCAGTTCGTGCCCGGCCACGTGCACCTGAAGGATCTGGGCCAGCTCGTCGCGCGTGAGATTGAAGCCGCGGGCGGCGTCGCCAAGGAATTCAACACGATCGCCGTGGATGACGGCATCGCAATGGGCCACGACGGCATGCTGTATTCGCTGCCTAGCCGCGACATCATTGCCGATTCGGTCGAGTACATGGTCAACGCGCACTGTGCAGATGCCATGGTCTGCATCTCCAACTGCGACAAGATCACCCCGGGCATGCTGATGGCCGCGATGCGCCTGAACATTCCGGTGATCTTCGTGTCGGGCGGCCCGATGGAAGCCGGCAAGACGCGACTGGCCAATCCGGTTACCAAGGCGATCGAGATCAAGAAGCTCGACCTGATCGACGCAATGGTCATCGCCGCCGACAGCAAGTACACCGACGAGGAAGTCGCAGAAGTCGAACGCTCGGCTTGCCCGACGTGCGGTTCGTGCTCGGGCATGTTCACCGCCAACTCGATGAACTGCCTGACCGAAGCGCTGGGCCTGTCGCTGCCGGGCAACGGCACCGTGGTTGCCACGCACGCAGACCGCGAACAGCTCTTCAAGCGCGCTGGCCACCGGATCGTGGAATTGGCCCGCCAGTACTACGAGCAGGAAGACGAACGTGTGCTGCCACGCTCGGTGGGCTTCAAGGCGTTCGAGAACGCGATGACGCTCGACATTGCCATGGGTGGCTCGACCAACACGATCCTGCACCTGCTGGCGATTGCGCAGGAAGCCGAGATCGACTTCTCGATGAAGGACATTGATCGCCTGTCGCGCGTCGTGCCGCAGCTGTGCAAGGTCGCACCGAACACGAACAAGTACCACATCGAAGACGTGCACCGCGCAGGCGGCATCATGGCCATCCTGGGCGAGCTGGACCGCGCCGGCAAGCTGCACACCGATGCACCGACCGTGCACGCGCCCACGCTGAAGGATGCCCTGGACCAGTGGGACATCGTTCGCACATCGGACGAGGCGGTGCAGACGTTCTACCGCGCAGGCCCTGCCGGCATCCCGACGCAGGTGGCGTTCAGCCAGAACACGCGCTGGCCGAGCCTGGACCTGGACCGCGCTGAGGGTTGCATTCGCTCGAACGAGCACGCTTTCTCGAAGGAAGGCGGCCTGGCCGTACTGACGGGCAACATTGCGCTCGACGGCTGCGTGGTGAAGACCGCGGGTGTGGACGAAAGCATCCTGGTGTTCGAGGGCACGGCTCACGTGACCGAATCGCAGGACGAAGCGGTCGAAAACATCCTCGCAGACAAGGTCAAGGCCGGCGACGTGGTGATTGTGCGCTACGAAGGCCCGAAGGGCGGCCCCGGCATGCAGGAAATGCTCTATCCGACGAGCTACATCAAGTCGAAGGGCCTCGGCAAGGCATGCGCGCTGCTGACGGACGGCCGTTTCTCGGGCGGTACGTCGGGCCTGTCGATCGGCCACTGCTCGCCGGAAGCGGCAGCGGGTGGCGCCATCGGCCTGGTGCGCGATGGCGACAAGATCCGCATCGACATCCCCAACCGCACGATCAACGTGCTGGTGAGCGATGAAGAACTGGCGCGTCGCCGCGAAGAGCAGAACGCGAAGGGCTGGAAGCCGGCCAAGGCACGTCCGCGCAAGGTGTCGGCGGCGCTCAAGGCGTACGCCAAGCTGGTCATGTCGGCCGACAAGGGCGCCGTGCGCGACCTGTCGCTGCTGGACGACTGATATGGCGACGGGCTCTGTGCCCGGTTTTCGAAGCCGCTCTACGGAGCGGCTTTTTCTTTGGACGTTGCCCGTTGCAGCATCCACAGGATGTCGCAAGTGCGCGCGCCGAACTCCCCGAGTCGGCCGTTGTCTAGCGTCTCATTCCCTACCTTGACCGCAGATTCCCCATGATGAGTATCGGCCCGTTCTCAGTGCACGTGATTGTGGTGGCGCTGGCAGCCTTGATCGCGTGGCTCGTTGCGCGATCGATGCAGCGCGCTGAACCGAATACCCCGCGCAAGACGGCAGCCAGCCTGTTGCTCGACGCCCTATTCGCTGGCCTGATTGCCGCGCGCCTCGGCTATGTCGCACGCTGGTGGCCAGAGTACCTTGCCACGCCCAGGTCCATCCTCGCGATCGGCGACGGCGGGTTCGACTGGTGGATCGGACTGCCGGCCGCCATCCTGTTCGTTCTCTGGAAGTCCCGCCATGTGCGCGCGCTGCGCCGGCCTGCCTTGATGGGTATTGCCGCCGGCATGCTGGCGTGGGCCGCTGCACAAGGCACGTCGTCGACGCTGCAACGCGCCACGCCATCATTGGCTGCGCTGCAGCTTGAAGGCATGGACGGATCTGCCGTGTCGTTCGACAAGCCCATCGGCAAACCCGTTGTGCTGAATCTGTGGGCCAGTTGGTGCCCGCCCTGCCGGCGCGAGATGCCGATCCTCGCCCAGGCGCAAACCGACTACCCTGGGGTCGTGTTCCTGATGGTCAATCAAGGCGAGCAGGCGTCCACCGTGCAGCAGTTCCTCGCGCAACAGGGGCTGTCGTTCAACCACGTGCTGCTCGACCCGCTATCAGAAGCAATGCAGACCTTCGGCTCGCGCGGGCTGCCGACCACGCTGTTCTTCGATGCCCGGGGCAAACTGGTTGATTCGCACATGGGCGAAATCACGGCCGCGCGTCTGAAGGAGGCGGTACAAGGTCATCTCACCCCTTGATACGGGCGCAGTCTGGAGCGTTCTCGCACCCGAATCGGACAAGTCCCATAGGATTCGATCAACGCGCCTCCTAGACTCAGGCGCATGCAAACCTCCATCCGACACTCCCTGAGCACGCTGCGCCACGCGGCGCGTGATGCCACCGGTTCTGCAAAATTCCAGCGCGCCCTCGATATCACGGCGCTGGTGCTGATCGTTGCGAGCGTGCTCGTGGTGATGGCCGACAGCGTGCAGGAACTGCATGCGCCGCATGGCCGTGCACTCTATATGGCCGAGTGGGCCTTCACGCTCATCTTCACGGCCGAATACCTGTTTCGCCTGCTCACCGCGCCCAAGCCTGCGGCCTATGCACGCAGCTTCTTCGGCATCGTGGATCTCGTCTCCGTGCTGCCCACCTACCTCGCCTTCTTCTTCCCAGGGCTGCACGCGCTGATCGATGTGCGGCTGCTGCGGCTGTTGCGCGTCTTTCGCATCCTGGGACTGGCGATCTATCTTGAGGAAGGGCATGCGCTCATTCGCGCGCTTAACCGGGCTCGGCGCAAGATCTTTGTCTTCATCGGTGTCATGTTCGTGCTCACTGTGATTCTCGGCACGGTGATCTATCTCGTGGAAGGGCCAGAGAATGGCATCACGAGCATCCCGGTGGGCGTGTACTGGGCAGCGGTGACGATGAGCACAACCGGCTACGGCGACCTCACGCCGCACACACCGTTGGGGCGGTTGATCACGTCATGCGCCATTCTGCTCGGCTACGGCATTATCGCGTTCCCGACTGGCATCATGGGCGCTGAGCTGATGGCCGGCGCGCTGGAGCGCCACCGACCGCAGCAACAGGCCACCAAGGCCGCCCCACCATGTTGCCCGCACTGTGGCGCAGTGGTCACCGCAACGGAAGCATCCGGCACAAGCGCGGCCGAAGATTTGATCGCTCGAAAGAACACAACCTGAGACGCCGATTCTCGACGCGCAAAGAAAAAGGCCAAGCAACTGCTTGGCCTTTTCATATCTCTCGCGATGCGAAGTTCAGTCCCACTGCGCTGCGAGCCCCTCGGGCGAGACTTCGCGGCCGTTGCATTCAAGCGCGGCAATCTGGGTCATGTCGTCGTCCGTCAGATGCAGCGTCTGCGCGAGCAGGTTGCTGGCGAGGTTCTCGCGCTTGGTCGACGATGGAATCACTGAGTAGCCAAGCTGCATCGCCCAGGCAAGCACGACCTGAGCCGGCGTCGCATGATGCCGCTGCGCGATCGCGCCGATCACCGGATCGCCCAGCACCTTGCCGTAGGCGAGCGTCATGTACGACGTGACGTGAATGCCCTCGCGCTGCAGGAATGCCACGAGCTTGCGGTTCTGCAGATACGGACTCAGCTCGATCTGGTTGGTAGCGATGGCGTCTTTGCCGACGGCGACAATCGCCTGCTGCGTCAGCGCGATGTTGAAGTTCGAGATACCGATCTGCCGGGTCAGGCCCTTGGCCTTGGCATCGGCCAGCGCGTTCATGAACACGTCGAGCGGCACGCCATTGTTGGGTGCAGGCCAGTGGATCAGCGTGAGATCGACATAGTCCGTGCGCAGCTTGGCGAGGCTGTCTTCCAGGCTCGGCACGAGCTTGTCTTTCGCGTAGTTATCAACCCAGATCTTGGTGGTCAGGAATAGATCTTCACGACGCACGCCCGAGCCGGCAATCGCCGCACCCACGTCGGCTTCATTGCCGTAGATCTGCGCGGTGTCGATCGCGCGATAGCCAAGCTCAAGGCCATTGCGGACCGAATCAATGACAACCTGGCCCTTCAGGCGAAACGTGCCGAGACCGAAAGCGGGAATCTTGTTCATCATGTGCTCCGTAGAATCAGACTAAGGGTTCACGACAACACGCGTCCGACGCTGCGTGACCTGCAAGCCGACAAGTGCGAGACCTGCCGCCGCGATCACCGCACCGACAACCGGCACCGCCGCGTAGCCGAAGCCTGCGGAGATGGCCGCACCGCCCGCCGCCGCACCCAGTGCATTGCCGAGGTTGAACGCGCCCACGTTGACCGACGATGCCAACCCAGGCGCCTCGGCCGCTGCACGCATCACGCGCATCTGCAGAGGAGGCACGACGGCAAAGGTGGCAATGCCCCACACCAGCAGCGCTGCGGCTGCACCAACGTGTGTTTTGGCCAGCATGGGGAAGGCGAGCATCGTCACGATCAACAGCACCAGGAAGCCGATCAGACTGCCGTCGAGCGAGCGATCAGCCAGGCGGCCACCTGCAATGTTGCCGATCGAAAAACCGATGCCGATCAGCACCAGCATCGCCGTCACGAATGCAGGCGTTGCGCCGGTCAGTTGCGCCAGGGTTGGCGCAACGTACGTGTAGAGCGTGAACATGGCACCGGCGCCGAGCACGGTGGTGGCGAGCGCACCCAGCACGACAGGCCGCGTCAGCACCGCAAATTCAGCACGCAAGTTGGGCATCTTGCCGGCCTCGCCCTTGGGCAGCGCGGCAAGCAGCCCCGCAATGGCGATCAGGCCCAGGCTGGCCGTAGCGGCAAACGACATGCGCCAGCCGATCATCTGGCCTAACCACGTTGCGGCCGGCACGCCGCCCACGTTGGCGATCGTCAGGCCCATGAACATGGTTGCCACCGCACTTGCCTGCTTCTCGCGCGGCACGAGGCTGGCCGCCACAACGGAACCCAACCCGAAGAACGCGCCGTGATTGAGGCTGGTGACGAGCCGCGCAAGCAGCAGCGTCATGTAGTCCGGAGCAACCGCCGACAGCAAGTTGCCGATCGTGAAGATGCTCATCAGCGCGATCAGTGCCTTCCGGCGGGGCCAGCGCGCAAGCAACAGCGTCATCACGGGCGCGCCAACCATCACGCCGATGGCGTAGGCGCTGATCAACATCCCGGCTTGCGGAATCGACACATGCACGCCGTCGGCAATCACGGGCAGCAAACCCATGGGTGAAAACTCGGTGGTGCCGATGCCGAAGGCACCGGCAGCGAGCGCAAGCAGCGGCAGCGCTGCGCTGCTGCGGGTGCGCTCGGTAGAAAGGGGGGTTGGGTTCATGTTGGTGCTCTCCTAAGACCAGCACGCGGACGGCGATAACCCCAGGGGTGACCGCTTGGCGTCGTGGGAATGGTGCGCAGTGTGCTGGCTTTGCCCGTGCGCATAAACCCGGTCTGACAAGAAAGACTCTTGAATCTCAATCAACAATCCAAGGGCACCGGCACGTTGCAATTGGCCTATCCTTCACTTTTTTATATATGTCATGCTGTGATATATTTCACCGAAAACGTACCGCCACATCATGTCGCCCGCCACACCACGCCCACTGTCCAAGCAGGATTTCGAAACCCTGTCCGACTTCCGCTATCACCTGCGCCGCTTCCTGCGCGCGTCCGAAGACCTGATCCAGTCCGAGGGGATCACGCCGCTGCAATATCAGTTGCTGCTGCACATCAAAGGCTATGCGAGACGCGAATGGGCGACCGTTGGTGAGCTGGCAGAGCGTCTGCAGGCCTCGCCGCACGGCACGGTGGCACTGGTCACCCGCTGCGAGGAAGCAGGCCTGGTCGAACGCCGCCCGAGTGACGCCGACGCGCGCCAGGTCGAGGTTCATCTCACCAAAAAGGGCGACCGCTTGGTCGCCCTGCTGGCCGCGCTGCACCAGAGCGAACTGAGCGCCTTCAGCCGCGCTTTCAAGATTCCTCAGATCGAACCATCCGCCGAGCTGTAACGTCATGCACATCCTCGCCCATGAACACGCGCATCGGCGTGACTTCGCGACCGACACGACACTCTTTCGGACCACCGCGCTGGCGGTTGTCATCGCCGCCTTCGCCACGCTGGCGGCGGTGGCGCTGCTCAACCTGATCCGCTTCTTCACCAACCTGTTCTTCTTCCAGACGCTGTCGCTGGCGGACCATTCGCCGGCGGCCAACACGCTGGGGCTGTGGGTAATCGTAGTGCCGGTCATTGGCGGGCTGATCGTCGGGCTCATGGCGCGCTTCGGCTCGGAGAAGATCCGCGGCCACGGCATTCCCGAAGCCATTGAGGCCATCCTGTTCGGCAAGAGCAAGATGTCGCCCAAGGTGGCCGTGCTCAAGCCACTATCGTCGGGCATCGTGATCGGCAGCGGCGGACCGTTCGGCGCAGAAGGCCCGATCATCATGACCGGCGGTGCAATCGGTTCGCTATTCGCGCAGTTCTTCAAGCTGACCGCCGCTGAGCGCAAGACGCTGCTGGTGGCCGGTGCCACGGCGGGCATGACGGCGGTGTTCGGCACGCCGGTGGCCGCGTTGCTGCTGGCGGTGGAGCTGCTGCTGTTTGAATGGCGCCCGCGCAGCATGCTGCCGGTGGCGGTGGCGTGTGCAGTCGCGGGTTTCCTGCGCATGCTGGTGCTGGAGACGGGTCCGCTCTTCCCGCTGGAGACGGCACCGGCAACGCTGCCCGCGCTGGGTTCATGCGTGGTCGCGGGGCTGCTGTGCGGTGCGCTGGCACGCTCGCTGTCGATGGCGCTCTACAAGGTAGAAGACCTGTTCGGCCGCCTGCCGATTCACTGGATGTGGTGGCCAGCCATCGGCGGGCTGGCGGTCGGCATTGGCGGATACCTTGAGCCGCGTGCGCTGGGGGTCGGCTACGACGTGATCGGCGATCTGCTGCACAACCATCTGGCCATCCGCGTAGCGCTGGCGCTGCTGGTGGTCAAGGCCATCATCTGGGTGATCGCGCTGGGCTCAGGCACCTCGGGCGGCGTGCTCGCCCCGCTGCTGATGATGGGCGCGGGCCTGGGCGTGCTGATCGGCCCCGTGCTGCCCGGCGGCGATCCGGGCCTGTGGCCACTCGTGTGCATGGCTGCCACGCTGGCCGGCGTGCTGGGCGCCCCACTCACGGCCATCGTCTTTGCCTTCGGACTTACGCAAGACGTCAACGCCTTGTTGCCGGTCCTGCTGGCGGTGGCGGTGTCCTACGGTTTTGTCGTGCTGACCATGCCTCGCTCAATCATGACCGAGAAGATCGCGCGGCGCGGTTTCCACATCTATCGCGAATACGCCGTCGACCCGCTCGAACGTCACGCCGTGAGCGAGGTGATGACGCGATCCGTGCAAACCATTGAAGCCACCGCTTCGATCACGGACGTACTGATGGCGCACTTTGGCGCGGCGCAGGCGCATCGCGCATTTCCCGTCGTTCGCGACGGCGCATTGATCGGCATGCTGGATCGCGATGCCCTGCTGGCCAGCCAGAAACGCGGTGCAACCGCCATTGCCGAACTGTTCGGCGCCAATGCACCTGTGATGGCACTGCCGGACGAAACCTGCCGCATCGTCGCCACGCGTTTGGCTGTGCACGGGCTGGAGCGGCTGCCCGTGGTGGCTGATTCACACGCGCGCAAGCTGGTGGGCATCGTGTCGCGCAGCGACCTGGTCAAGCCGTCACTGGCATTCTTTGATGAAGAGCAGCGCCGCGAGCGCTTTCGCCGTGCGCCACTGTCGGGCGCACGCACGCAGCTGGAGCTCAGGCGCCGGCGGGCCAGCCGGGCCCCACGATAGTGCCTTGCGGCTTACTGGAGGACGAGCTCGACGCGGCGGTTCTTCGCGCGTCCGGACTCGGCGTCGTTGCTGGCCACGGGCGCCAGCGATGCCACGCCCTTGCCCGACAAGCGCCCTGCCGCAATCCCATATTGCGATGACAGCGCCTTGACCACTGCATCCGCACGCTGCTGCGACAGATCCTGGTTGCGCGCAAACTGCCCCTGGTTGTCTGTGTGCCCCACGATGAACACCTTGAGCGCAGGCGCCGTCTTCAGCAACTGCGCCATCTGGTCGAGCTGCGCCTTCGACTCCGGCTTGAGCGTCGCCTTGTCGGTGTCGAAGTAGACGCCGTATAGCGCGACCTTGCCATCGCTCTGCAGGGCTTTCTGCAGCGCCGATGCGTCCAGCAGCTGCACCTGCCCGGTCTGCATGGCCTGCCCGTCAACCACCTGCTCGTAGACGTACGCGCCGCCATTGCCCGAGGTGCTGGCTTCCATCACATGCAGGAACACCGTGGTGGTGCCCTGTGCATTCGCACGCTGCGCCAGAATCGCCCGATGGGGCGGGCCGAACGAGGCGTCGCCAAACCCAGTCGGGGCGACTTTATTCATGTTGTGTACGTAGCCCGCGAAGCGCCTTCCGCAGTCATCGTTTGCACACTGGAACAGCACCTTGAATCCCGACTTGGCCAGGGCCTGCTCGTAGTTGCGCGTAATCTCCAGCGCGCTCTTGTCGCCGGGAATCCGGTAGCTGATGTAGGTGATCTTGCCTTCGGTCTTGAGCAGCTTCGGATTGCTGTCGTCTTCGATGGGCGCGTTGGGCAGTACCGCCTCGTCAAAGCTGGTCACCTTGTAGGCGGCGATGGTGGCACCGGCAAAGCGCCCCAGCGCCGGGTGGTCCTTGGACCCTTTGATATCAGCGGCATGCGCCAGCGCGGTGGCGACCAACAGCGGCAACACCGCCAATACAGACAGACGATTCGACAAGATTCCCTCCGGAGCACGATCGACAGGCGCCATCTGGCGCGTCGGCCGAGTATAGGAAGCTGTCTGCTGCGTTGTGTTACGCCGCCTTAACCTGCCTAACCTGCGATGTGCCGGTTGCGCCCGCTCTCCTTGGCACGGTACAGCGCCAGATCGGCACGTTTGAGCATCTCCGATGCGGTGTCGCCTGTGCGATAGCCCGTCATGCCCATGCTGACGGTCATGGTCAGGCCGGTGGGGAAGTTATCGTCGGGTTCAGCCACGGCGGCGCGCAGGCGCTCGGCCACCTCGGTGGCCTCCTCCAGCGTGGTACGGCCCATCACAACGGCAAACTCCTCGCCGCCCAGGCGGCCGACAAGATCGCTGCTGCGCAAGGCCCCCGTGGCCAGCGAAGCAAAGCGCTGGAGCGCCATGTCGCCCACCGCGTGGCCCCACGTATCGTTGATGCGCTTGAAATGATCCAGATCGGCCAGCACCAGCACGAGCGGCTCGCCGCGATTGTGCGCGCGCGTGAGCACGGTATCGAACAGCGCAAGGAAGCGGCGCCGCGTCAGTACACCGGTCAGGTGGTCGAAGTGCGCCTCGTTGGCGAGCGCGCTGTTGGTGCGCTGCAGCCGCTGGTTCAAGTGGCGTGTCAGGCGATGGTGCTGCCGCTCACGCACCAATGACCACACCACCAGCACAAAGCTCAGCAACACGCTCACGAACAGCGCGAAACCGATCGCGCGGTTGCGGTCATGGTTGGCCATCTGCTGAGACCACGCCAGCAGCGGCTCGGCCACCATGATCGTAAGGTCAGCGCTCGCGTTGCGCGACACGGTCAGCGAAGGCGTGGCAACGCCATCACGCCAGGTCAGTGCGTTGCGCACCTCGACCGGCACCCAGTTAGGCACGTCGCGATGCGCTTGCGCCGTCGGTCCGCTTGGGTGATACGGCCACACATCAAAATCGACACGCTGATACGCGTTGTAGCGCTCGCTTGCGCTCATATGCTGCAGGCGTGAGTCCGGCAGGATCTTGCCCACAAGCGAAGCATCGGTCGACAGAATGATGAGCCCGTTCGGATCCGTCAGCAGCGAGGTGGGATGCGACACCCAGTGCTGCAGGCGCGTAAGGCTCACCTTGGTGGCCACCGCCGCCACGAGATAGCCCGCATCGTCATACACCGGCGCGGCAAAGAACAAGCCCGGCACGGCCGTCACCATGCCAACGGTGAACTGCTCGCCCAGCCCACCCAGCATTGCCTCCTTCATGTAGGGCTGCATGGCCGACTGCACGCCGAGGAACGATTCCGCATGGCTCGCGTTGTTGGCCAGCACCACGTAGCCGCGCTGGTTGACGACCCACACGTAGTCCAGCCCAAGATCACCCGCGGCGGTGCCCAGGAACGCGCTGGTATCCGCGACTTCAGGATGCGCCAGCGCTTCCTTGGCGCGCGAGCCCTGGTCCATCAGGTTCCAGCGCCGCGTGTCGACGCGATCCACGGCACGCGGAACGGCATCGATCTGCGCGAGCGTCTGCGGAATGGCACGCAACAGCGCCACGTCAGCGGTGATCTGGTTCGACATGCCCTCGGCCACCTGGGCAGCCAACTGGCGGCGCGCATCCACCATCTGCTGTACATCGCGTGCGCCCATCGCATCGGCCACCATGTTGGCGGCAAATCCGCATAGCACCACGCCCACGGCCAAGCCCGCCACCACGAGTGCAACGCGCGCAATGCGGCGGCGCTCGGACGAGGCCAGTGCTGATGTCGGCGAAGGCGCGGGCCCAGCCATGTCAGGCCTCCGTTTGCAGGAAGTCGGCCACGGTCGGATAGCGCAGCGTCACACGCAGCTCGCGCATCAGCCGTGCATTGCGCAATCGGCGCGACTCGCTCATGAAGGACAGCAGCGACGGCTCGATCTGCGCAACGGCTTGGGCCCTGGAGATGCGCGGCGGCCGCTGCAAGCCGCGCGCGTCTGCCACAGCATCAAAGTAATCGCCCATGCGCAACTCGGAGGCATCGCTGGCGTGCACGACGCGCTGGGCGCGGCCGCGCACCAGTGCAGCAATCAGCGCGCGCGCCAGATCGTCAGCGTGGATGTGGTTGGTGTAGACGTCATCTTCTGCACGCAAGGCAGGTGTGCCACGCTGCAGACGTGCCACCGGAAGGCGGTCGGCGGCATAAATACCGGGAATGCGAAGAATCGACGTGCGCCAGCCGCCGCCCACGCCAAACCAGCGCACCCGGCGTTCTGCCGCCACACGGCGCTGGGCGCGCGCGGTGGTCGGCTTGACCGGGCGGGATTCATCCACCCATGCGCCGGCCGCATCACCGTAGACGCCACTGGTGCTCGCGTACACGAATGCGCGCGCTTGGAGGCGGGTTTTCAAGCGGCCCGTCAAGCCACCAAACCGACGCGCCCGGTCGGGTAAAATGCGTTGTTTTGTGCCTCGGGACATGGGGCCCGGACGGGCCAACGCGTGCACCAGTGCGGCGGTACGCGGGTCGTCATTGCCGGTGGACGGCGGCGGCGCCAAGTGCAGCACGCGCGGGCTCAAGCCCCGCAGGCGGCGCAGCGATGCGGCATCGTCCAGGTTGGCCAGGACCGGCACGGCGCCGGCCTCGCGCAGCGGTGTACGACCTTCTTGGCGCGAGGTGACGGCAAAGACGCGAAAGCGCTTGCGCAGCATCGTCAGGCAACGCTGGCCGACATCACCGCAGCCGACGATCAGCACGCTTGGTGCCCCCAGGCGGGACATGGATTTCGGTGACCGGGCTCTTGCCGGGGTCATGATTGGACGTGCCGCAGTAAGGCGACCAGACACTCTTTTCAACATATTCGGATTGTAGTATGGCTTATCAGATCAACGTGCTGCCCAGCGGCCGCCAGTTCCAGGCCGAAGACGGCGAGACCATCCTTGCAGCGGCGCTGCGCCAGGGCATCGGCCTGCCGTACGGCTGCAAAAACGGCGCGTGCGGCTCGTGCAAGGGCCATGTCCGCGAGGGCTCCATCGTGCAGGGCAACCACTCGCCCAACGCGCTCTCCGCCCAGGAAGCCACCGAAGGCCGCGCGCTGTTCTGCTGTGCCACGCCCGCAACTGACGTCACCATTGAAGTACGCGAAGTGCATGGCGCCGGCGATGTGCCCATCAAGAAGATCCCCTGCCGCGTGGCCTCGCTGGAAAAGGCTGCACCGGACGTCACTATCGTCAAACTGCAACTGCCAGCCACCGAGCGTATGCAATTTCTGGCCGGGCAGTACGTGGAATTCCTCCTGCGCGACGGCAAGCGCCGCAGCTACTCGATCGCCAACCCGCCGCACGAAGAAGGCCCGATCGAGCTGCACATCCGCCACATGCCGGGCGGCGCCTTCACCGACTACGTGTTCGGTGCCAAGGAGGGCGCCCCGGCCATGAAAGAACGCGACATCCTGCGCTTCGAAGGGCCGCTGGGCAGCTTCTTCCTGCGTGAAGAGTCCGACAAGCCGATCATCCTGCTGGCCTCGGGCACGGGTTTCGCGCCCATCAAGGCCATCGTCGAGCATGCGCAATTCATCGGCAGCAAGCGCCCGATGACGTTGTACTGGGGCGGCCGCCGCCCGCAAGACCTGTACATGCACGCCAAGGCGGAAGAATGGGCGCGCACGATCCCTGGATTCACGTACGTGCCGGTCGTCTCCAACGCCTTGCCCGAAGACGCCTGGACCGGCCGCACAGGCTTCGTCCACCAGGCCGTGATGGCCGATCACCCCGATCTGTCGAACCACGAGGTGTACGCTTGCGGCGCGCCGGTGGTGATCAACTCGGCCCGCACGGACTTTGCCGCCCAGTGCCAAATGCACCCGGATGCGTTCTTCGCCGACTCGTTCACCTCGGAGGCGGACCTGCATCCGGCCGGCTGACAATCGACTTGCCTACCGTTGCACAAATCCAAAGAACGTCGAAATTTCGTTTTGACTTGACTTGGCATCCGTCTTATTCTTGCGCCTTATGAACCAAACCCTGCACCTCCGACGCCGCCGTACGTTGCTCCCTCCGGGAAGCCGCGCGGCTGTCTGCTGATTGCATATCGGGTTCACAGGATTCGACGATCACAAGGCCACGGGGCAACCCCCGTGGCCTTTGTCTTTTTCCAACCAGCGCTTTTCCACTTTTTCATCTTCCTGCCGCCTTTTTCTGGAGCTTTGCCATGGCGTTTGCTGACTACCCCGTCCAGTCCCTGATGTACATCACCAACCGGCCCGAGATCGTCTTCACCGAAGGCAAGGGCTCGTGGCTGACGGATCACAACGGCAAGCGATACCTGGACTTCGTGCAGGGCTGGGCCGTCAACTGCCTCGGCCACTCGAACGACGGCATGATCGAGGCGCTCAACGCGCAGGCCAAGAAGCTGATCAACCCGAGCCCGGCCTTCTACAACGAGCCGATGGCCAAGTTGGCCGGCCTGCTGACCGCGCACAGCTGCTTCGACAAGGTGTTCTTCGCCAACAGCGGCGCTGAAGCCAACGAAGGCGCCATCAAGCTCGCCCGCAAGTGGGGCAAGAAGCATAAGAACGGCGCCTTCCAGATCATCACGTTCGACCACAGCTTCCACGGCCGCACGCTCGCCACGATGAGCGCGTCGGGCAAGGCCGGCTGGGACACCATCTTCGCGCCGCAGGTGCCGGGCTTCCCGAAGGCCATCCTGAACGACATCGCTTCGGTGGAAGCACTCATCACCGACGAGACCGTCGGCGTGATGCTCGAGCCGGTGCAGGGCGAAGGCGGCGTACTGCCCGCCACGCCGGAGTTCATGCAACAACTGCGCGCGCTGACCAAGAAGCACAAGATCCTGCTGATCGTTGATGAAGTGCAGGCAGGCTGCGGCCGTTGCGGCACCCTCTTCGCCTACCAGCTCTCGAACATCGAGCCGGACATCATGACGCTGGGCAAGGGCATCGGCGGCGGCGTGCCGCTGTCGGCTCTGCTGTGCACGGATGAAGTGGCCAGCTTCGAAGCCGGTGACCAGGGCGGCACCTACAACGGCAACCCGCTGATGACGGCTGTCGGCTGCTCGGTGATCGAGCAACTGCTGGCCCCGGGCTTCCTGGCCGGTGTGCAGGAGCGCGGCGCCTACCTGCGCAAGCAGCTGCTGCAACTGTCGGAAGAATTCGGCCTGGCCGGCGAGCGCGGTGACGGCCTGCTGCGCGCCCTGCTGCTCGGCAAGGACATCGGCGGCCAACTGGTCGAAGCCGCGCGTGAGATGAACCCGACGGGCCTGCTGCTGAACGCACCGCGTCCCAACATCCTGCGTTTCATGCCCGCACTGAACGTGACGACCGAAGAAATCGACACGATGATCGGCATGCTCCGTACGCTGCTCAAGGCACACGCCTAAAGCGAAACGCTTCACCCTGGGGCGGCGCGCAATGCGTCGCCCTGCATCGCTTCACCACCGCAGTTTCCATTTCGCCAATTCGAGGTTTGCCATGGCCGTGACGCTTGCTGTTCCGGCCACGGGGATCGTTTTGTCTGACGATTCCGCGTGGCTCCCGCTGGACCAGATCTACGATTTCCTCTCGCAGGAAACGCATTGGGCCCGCGGCCTGCCGCGCGCCGTGTTCGACCGATCGATCGCCAATTCGCTGTGCTTCGCCGCCTATCAGCAAAGCGATGACGGCTTGCACGGCGACCTCGTGGGCTTTGCACGTGCTATCACCGACCGCGCGACATTCGCCTATCTGTGCGACGTGTTTGTACTGCCCGAGTGGCGCGGCAAGGGTGTCTCGCACGCGCTGATGGATTTCCTGCGCGAGCACCCCGAACTGCAAAGTCTGCGCCGCACGGTGCTGGTCACCACGGGTGCGGACTGGCTCTATCGCAAGCATGGCTTTACCGATGTGCCTGGGGGCATTGGCTTCATGCAACTGCACCGGCCAAATATCTACACGGCAACATCTGCCTGACGCACAAAGAAAAAGCCCCGCAAGTGCGGGGCTCTTTTCATGACGCTTGATGCTTATTCGCCCAGATAGGCAGCACGCACCTTCGGATCGTCCAACATCAGCTTGGCATCGCCGCTCATGGTGATGAGACCGGAGTCCATCACGTAGCCGCGGTGCGCCGCCTGCAGCGCCAGGCGCGCGTTCTGCTCGACGAGCAGCACGGTTACGCCTTGCGCCGAGATGTCGCGCACGACCTCGAAGATCTTCTCCACCATGATCGGCGAGAGACCCATCGACGGTTCGTCCAGCAGCAGCAGCTTCGGTTGGCTCATCAGCGCACGCGCCATGGCCAGCATCTGCTGCTCGCCGCCCGACATTGTGCCGGCCAGCTGGTTTGCACGCTCTTTCAGGCGCGGGAAGATGCCGAACATGCGGTCGATGTCGGCCTTGATCTGCGCCTCGTCGTTGCGCGTGAAGGCACCCATCTGCAGGTTCTCGACGATGGTCATGCGCGCGAACACGCCGCGGCCTTCCGGCACCATCGCCAAGCCCTGCTTGAGCAGGTTGTAGCTCGGCACGCCCTTGATGGACTTGCCCAGATACTGCACGTCACCCGCAGCCCAGCCCTGCAGCCCGGTGATGGCCTTCATGGTGGTCGTCTTGCCGGCGCCGTTGGCACCGATCAGCGTGACCAGCTCACCTTCGCGAATCTCCAGATCCACGCCCTTGACCGCCTGGATGCCGCCGTAGGCAACCTTCAGGCCGTCGATCTTCAACATTACTGGTTTCATATTCCGTTCCTCCGCATCAATGCGTCGATGCGCCGAGGTAGGCCTCGATCACGGCCGGGTTGCTCTGCACTTCGTGCGGCAGGCCTTGCGCGATCACCTTGCCGTAGTCCAGCACGGTCAGGCGGTTGCACAGGCCCATCACCAGCTTCACGTCGTGTTCGATCAGCAGGATGGTCTTGCCGTCGGAACGGATCTTGTCGAGCAAGCCGCGGAGCTCGACCTTTTCCGTGGCGTTCATGCCGGCAGCCGGTTCGTCCAGGGCCAACAGCTTGGGCTGCGTGGCCAGGGCGCGCGCGATCTCCAGACGACGCTGGTGACCGTACGACAGGTTGCGCGCCGTGTAGTTGGCGTACTTGCCGATGCCGACGTACTCCAGCAGGTCGTAAGCCCAGTCTTCGATCGATTTTTCCTCTTCGCGGGCCGCCTTGGTGCGGAACACCGCGCCGATCAGGCCGGCCTTGGTGCGCACGTGACGGCCGACCATGACGTTTTCCGCCGCGGTCATGTCGCCAAACAAACGAATGTTCTGGAACGTGCGGGCGATACCGGCTTTGGCCACCTCGTGCACAGCGGTCGGCTGATACGGCACACCGCCCAGCACGAACTCGCCGGCATCCGGCGTGTACAGACCCGTAATGACGTTGAAGAACGTGGTCTTGCCGGCACCGTTCGGGCCGATCAGACCGTAGATTTCGCCTTCGCGAATTTCCAGACTCACGTCGGACAGCGCTTGCAGGCCGCCGAAACGCTTCTGCACTCCTCGGATCGAGAGGAGGACGTTGTTATTGCTCATGTGCGTGCCTCCATCAGATACGGGACAGTCCACCAGCCCGCGCTTTTTGCGGACGGTCTTCCTTGCGCGGCGAGGGCCACAGGCCCGAAGGGCGATACAGCATCACCACCACCATCGCCAGGCCGAACAGCAACTGACGCAGCACTTCCGCTTCCACAATCACATGGCCGAACAGCTTGTTCTGCACCGGCTCGGCCAGCGCACGCAGCAACTCCTGGAAGCCCACCAGCAGGATGCCGCCCAGGATCACGCCCGGGATATGGCCCATGCCGCCCAGCACCACGATGGCCAGGATGTAGATCGACTCCCACAGCACGAACGATTCCGGCGACACGAAGCCCTGGAACGACGCGAACATCGCCCCCGACACACCACCGAACGACGCGCCCATGGCAAAGGCCAGCAGCTTGATGTTGCGCGTGTTGATGCCCATCGCCTTGGCAGCGATTTCATCTTCACGCAGCGCCACCCATGCACGACCGATACGCGAGTTCTGCAACCGCAGGCACACGATGATGATGATCGCGGCCAGGAACACGAACAGGTAGTAGTACATGTAGACCGAGTCGAAGCGGATGCCAAAGAAGTCATGGCGCTTCGAGAAGTCGAACCCGAAGATCTTGACTGGCTCGATCAGGTTGATGCCCTTCGGACCGTTGGTGATGTTCACCGGACGGTCGAGGTTGTTCATGAAGATCCGGATGATTTCACCAAAGCCCAGCGTCACGATGGCGAGGTAGTCACCGCGCAGCTTCAGCACTGGCGTGCCCAGCAGAATGCCGAACAACGCAGCCAACCCGGCACCCAGTGGTATCACCCACCAGACGATAAGGTGCAGCCCATTCGGGAACAGCTGGTGGATCCACTCGAACTGGTTGGACAGGTGCGGCGAACCCAGCAACGCCATCATGTAGGCACCCACCGCGTAGAACGCGATGTAGCCCAGGTCGAGCAGGCCGGCAAAGCCCACCACGATGTTCAGGCCCAGGGCCAGCATGATGTACAGCAGCGCGAAGTCCAGCACGCGTACCCAGTAGTTACCACCTGCGGCACCCACGATGAACGGTGCGAACAGGGCGAGGATCAGGAAGCCGTAAAGCGCGGCACGCGTCTTCTTCGGTGCCTTGAATTCGGTTGCAGTTTCTGTCATGGCGCTCCCCTTCTTATGCACGGTCCGCAACGCGTTCGCCCATGATGCCGGACGGGCGGAACAGCAGCACGCCAATCAGCACGATGAACGCGAACACATCCTGGTAGTTCGAACCGAACACACCGCCAGTCAGGTCCCCGATGTAGCCGGCACCCAGTGCCTCGATCAGGCCCAGCAGCATGCCGCCCACCATGGCGCCTGCCAGGTTGCCGATGCCGCCCAGCACTGCGGCGGTGAACGCCTTCAGGCCCGGGATGAAGCCCATGTAGAAGTGGGCGTTGCCGTAGTTGGTCGCCATCATCACGCCTGCGACGGCTGCCAGGGCAGCACCGATCATGAAGGTGGCGGAGATCACGAAGTTCGGATTGACGCCCATCAGCCCTGCCACACGCTGGTTCTCGGCGGTAGCACGCATGGCGCGGCCGAGCTTGGTGCGGTTGACCAGCAGGATCAGCCCGATCATCACCAGGATAGCCACCACGATGATGACGATTTCCTTGCCGGTGATGGTCGCGCCCGTGGAGCCGATATCGATCGGGCTCGAAGGCAGCAGTTGCGGGAAGGTCAGCGGGTTACGCGACCAGATCATCATCGCCAGGGTCTGCAGCACGATCGACACGCCGATGGCGGTGATCAGCGGCGCCAGACGCGGCGCATTGCGCAGCGGCCGGTAGGCAACCCGTTCGATGGTGTACGCCACGATGGCACAGACCGGCATTGCAAACAGCAGCGCAATGACGAGCGTGAGCCAGTCAGGCAGATTGGGGAAGTACTTCTGGAGGAAGTTGATGGCAGTCAGCGCAGACATTGCACCGACCATCAGGACATCGCCGTGGGCGAAGTTGATGATGCCGAGAATACCGTAGACCATGGTGTAGCCAAGTGCGATCAGCGCGTAAATGCTGCCGAGCACCAGACCGTTCACGATCTGCTGGATAAAGATATCCATGAGAACAGCTCCTGCTATGCCTTGCTTTGTTGTAGGCGACGGGATGGCGCGCCCGCAAGGTATGCGATCAATCGGATGGGTAAGGTGAGGTTGCTGGTAAGCGGCCTGCCGAACGCGCCCATGGTGAGGGCCTTGTATGACTGGCTAGGCTATAAAAAACGGCACCGCAAGGGTATGCGCGGTGCCGTTTTTAAGGGCAAATCGTAATGAGAATCGCCCTTCGATTACTGATTACATCTTCACAACGTCAAGGACGGTCTTCTTCTTGTCCTTGTAGTTGTACAGGGTGATGGAGCCTTGCTTCAGGTCACCCTTCTCGTCAAACGAGATGTTGCCGATTACGCCGTTGTAGTTGGTTGCCGGCATGGCAGCCAGGATCTTGGCCGGATCGGTCGAGTTGGCACGCTTCATCGCGTCGATGATCACGTTGACAGCGTCATACGTGAACGGTGCGTAGATCTGCACCGGCGTGTGGAAACGGTCTTGGTACTTCTTGTCGAAGTCCGCGCCCTTTTCCATCTTCGACAGCGCCAAGCCTGCTTCCGAGCAGACGATGTTGTCGATGGCGTCGCCAGCCAGTTCGGCCACCTTGTCGGTACACACGCCATCGCCGCCAACGATCTTGGCCGTGATGCCAAGTTCCTTGGCTTGCTTGGCGAACGGACCGCCGGTGGCATCCATGCCGCCGTACATGATCACGTCCGGCTTCTTGCCCTTGATCTTGGTCAGAATGGCCTTGAAGTCGGTGGCCTTGTCGTTGGTGGCTTCACGTGCCACAACGCTCACGCCGTCAGCCTTCGCGGTCTTCTCGAACTCGTCGGCCAGGCCCTTACCGTAGGCGGTGGCATCATCAACGATGGCCACGGTCTTTGCGCCCAGGGTCTTGGCAGCATAGTTGGCCAGTGCCGGGCCCTGCTGCGCGTCGGTCGCAACCACGCGGTAGGTCGTCTTGAAGCCTTGCTTGGTGTAGTCGGGGTTCGTCGACGACGGCGAGATCTGCACGATGCCTGCATCGCTGTAGATCTTGGAAGCCGGAATCGAAACGCCCGAGTTCAGGTGGCCAACGACGGCAACAACGTGCTCGTCAACCAGCTTCTGCGCCACGGCGGTGCCAGTCTTCGGGTCGCCCGCATCGTCTTCACCGACCAATTCCAGCTTGATCTTCTTGCCGTCGATGGTCAGGCCTTCCTTGTTGGCTTCTTCAACGGCCAGGCGTGCACCGTTTTCGTTGTCTTTGCCAAGGTGAGCAATACCGCCCGTGAGCGGAGCCGCGTGACCGATCTTGACGACGGTCTCGCCGCCGCCAGCAGCAGCGGCCGGAGCCGACGTTGCTGCAGGTGCAGCAGCTTGGTCTGCGGGCTTTTCCTCGTTCTTACCGCAAGCTGCTACGAGTGCCACGGCAGCCGCAAGCGGCAGAACTTTGGCAAACTTGATTTGCATGAGTGATCTCCTAGATCTCGCAAGAGCAAGAAGAGCGTCCTGCCTCCCGGCCGCTCCCCCTGCGCCGATTGTTTCAATTTGAAACGCGCGAATTGTATCCCCTTTTTTTGCGGATGCAATACGCGTCGCAACAACGATTTTTACAGTAACTACGCCGCTTTACGGGCTTTCCCCAATGCCCAAACAGGCGTCATTTCGCGCAGGCATTCGCGAATGGCAGATAGGCATATCAAGAAGCATGCCAGAGTAGGGGAAACCCTGTATTTATGCGGCTTGGCGGGCGATCCGCACGGTAAATCAAGGCTTTGCAGGCGTTGAATCGATTTTTGCAATGCACAAAACAAAACGGCCACTCCTGTTAGAAGTGGCCGTCGGCATGTCGAAAGCGCTTTATGCACCGCATTAGGGCGCACTATTTTTGTGCGCTTTTAAGTGGGCATTTACATAATCGACTTCAATTGATTTGAAGTCCCCTCGGAAGGGGGAAGGACATGTTTTCTTGAATGCCCTCGAGCGGACGCACGGTGCGCGCACCCAGCGCCTTGAGTCGATCGACGATCGATTGCGCCAGTTCTTCCGGCGCCGAAGCGCCCGCCGTCAGGCCCACGCGGCGCTTGCCGGCCAGCCATTCGGGCTTCACCTGCTCGGGCGTATCCACCATATAGGCTGGCACGCCGAGCTTCTCGGCCAGTTCGCGCAGGCGATTCGAGTTGGAACTGTTCGGGCTGCCCACCACGATCACCACCTCCACCTGCGGCGCCATGAACTTCACGGCGTCCTGGCGGTTCTGCGTGGCATAGCAAATGTCCTGTTTCTTGGGTTCGTTCACGGCAGGGAAGCGCGCCTTGATGGCGGCCACAATCTCCTGCGTCTCGTCCACCGACAGCGTGGTCTGCGTGACATACGCCAGTCGCGTCGGGTCCTTCACCGCAAGATGCGCCACGTCGTCCACCGATTCGACGAGCAACATGCCGTCGTCGGCCTGGCCCATGGTGCCTTCCACTTCAGGGTGCCCCTTGTGGCCGATCATGATGATCTCGAAGCCCTGCGAGCGCATCTTCGAGACCTCGACGTGCACCTTGGTCACCAGCGGGCAGGTCGCATCGAACACGCGCAGGCCGCGCGCCTCAGCCGCCTCGCGCACCGCGCGGGACACACCATGCGCGCTGAAGATGACCGTGCCGCCCACCGGCACATCGTCGAGCTCCTGCACGAACACCGCCCCCTTGTTACGCAGGTCGCTCACCACAAAGGCGTTGTGCACGATCTCGTGGCGCACGTAGATAGGCGCGCCAAACAGTTGCAGTGCGCGCTCGACGATCTCGATGGCCCGGTCCACGCCGGCACAGAAGCCACGCGGCTGCGCGAGCAGAACCTCAGCGTCGATCTGGGTGACGGAGTCGACCGGGGTGTTCATGGTGGTGCTCATCACAGAATGCCAATCAGCTGGACTTCGAACAGGATGGTCTGCCCAGCCAGCGGGTGGTTGAAATCGAACAGCGCGGAGGTCTCACCGATCTCTTTCAGCACGCCGGCGTACTTGCCACCGCTCGGCGCGTTGAATTCGACAAGATCACCCGGCTGGTAGTCCTCTTCAAACGAGGAATTTTCACGCAGCGTGGCCAGCGACACGCGCTGCAGCAGCTCAGGATTGCGCGGGCCGAACGCATGCTCGGGCGCCAGGCGGAACGTCGTGCGCTCGCCCTCGCGCATACCGAACAGCGCCTGCTCCAGCGTCGGCGCCAATTGACCTTGACCGAGCAGCAGCGTCGCGGGCTTGTCACCAAAGGTGGTGACAACGTCCGTGTCGTTCTCCAGAGCGACGCGGTAGTGCAGCGTCAAATAGGAATCCGCCCCAACTACCTTGCCTGCGCCGCTTGCCGACGCCTGATTCGTCAAATCTTGCACGCTCAACCTGCTTGACCAAAAAGTAACCCGTTATTGTACGTCAGCCCTCCTCTCGGTCGCTGGCGCGGCGCCTGCTCCACACAGGCCGCACGTGGGCATCAACGCCCTCCCCTACAGTATCTATATGGCAATTGTCGACTGGCCCGCCCACGAGCGGCCGCGTGAAAAACTGCTCGCTCACGGTCCCGCTGCGCTGTCTGATGCGGAACTGCTGGCCATCTTCCTGCGCGTCGGCATGCCCGGCAAAAGCGCCGTCGACTTGGCGCGTGAACTGCTGGTGCATTTCGGCTCGCTCGGGCGGCTGTGCCACGCCTCGCAACAGGAGTTCTCGTCGATCAACGGCATGGGGCCGGCCAAATATGCACAATTGCATGCATTGCTGGAAGTTGCCCGGCGTGCACTCAAAGAAGACATCACCCACGGCCAGACTTTCGATTCTCCACAGAGCGTGAAGGATTTCCTGCGACTGTCGCTCGGCCACCGCCCACACGAAGTCTTCGCCTGTCTGTTTCTGGACGTGCGGCACCGGCTGATTGCGTGGGAGGAGCTTTTCCGTGGCACGCTGACCGAGGCACGCGTCTATCCCCGCGAGATCGCCAAGCGCGCCCTGCATCACAATGCGGCAGCCGTCATCCTGGCCCACAACCACCCCACCGGCCACGCCGAGCCCAGCGAATCCGATATCGTCCTGACCCGGGAGCTTTGCCGCGCGCTGGCGCTGCTGGATGTGATTGTTCTGGATCACATGATCGTCGGCCGCACCACGGTCTATGGCTTTCTGGAACACGGCAAGATGTAGCGCAGACGCCGCATCGCGCGTTGCTCAACGGCAATCGACTGATCTCGTTGATTTGCCAGCAGTTTTATGTGTATAATCCGCGTTTCGCTGAAGTCCCACCTCTACAGTGGCGCTGCGCTTGGTTTTGGTCCCAGCGCCCGGTCGCAAACTGTAGCCAACGTATTTAGTTAGGAGTGCTCCATGGCACGCGTCTGTCAAGTGACCGGGAAAGCGCCGATGGTCGGCAATAACGTTTCCCACGCAAACAACAAGACCAAGCGCCGTTTTCTGCCGAACCTGCAGAACCGCCGCTTCTGGGTCGAATCCGAAAACCGCTGGGTGAGCCTGCGCGTCTCGAACGCCGGTCTGCGCCTGATCGATAAAAAAGGCATCGACGAAGTGCTCGTGGATCTGCGCGCACGCGGCGAAGTCTAATTAGGAGTTAAATCATGGCCAGCAAAGGCGGACGCGACAAGATCAAGCTGGAATCGACCGCAGGTACGGGTCATTTCTACACGACCACCAAGAACAAGCGCACCAAGCCGGAAAAGATGGAGATCATGAAGTTCGATCCCGTCGCCCGCAAGCACGTCGCTTACAAGGAAACCAAGATCAAGTAATCCTCGCGATTGCATTGGCTTGCTTCCGTCGGCATGATCGACAGCAAAAACCCGCTTCAAGGCGGGTTTTTTGTTGCCCGCTGTTTGGCACGGCCGCGGTGTACACTGCTCCTCTTTCCGATTGACACGCGACTGTGCTAGTGGGCAGCCGCGTCTGCCCAGCGTCTCGCGTCTCCCATGAACTTCGATGTTGCCGTCGTCGGCAGCGGCCTGGCGGGCTTGACCGTCGCCCTGCACCTCGCCGATCACCGCCGCGTGGTCGTCATCAGCAAACGCAGCCTACCGGAAGGCGCCAGCGACTGGGCTCAGGGCGGCATTGCCGCTGTACTCGATTCGGGCGACAGCCATGACGAGCACGTCGACGACACGCTCATTGCCGGCGCCGGCTTGTGCGATGAAGCGGCCACGCGCTACATCGTCGAGAACGGGCGATCGGCCATCGAGTGGCTGATCGGACACGGTGTGCCGTTTACGCGCGACGAGCAGGCCGAACTCGGCTTCCACCTCACGCGCGAAGGCGGCCACCGCCATCGACGCATCATCCACGCAGCAGATGCCACCGGCCACGCCGTGGTGACAACACTGGTGGAAAAAGTACGCAATCACCCGAACATCACGCTGTTGGAAGACCACTTCGCGATCGACCTGATTACCGATGCGAAGCTGGGTCAGCCAGGCACCCGTTGCCATGGCCTGTACGTGCTCGACTGCAAGAGCGGCCGGGTCAAGACACTCACTGCCAGCCAGACCGTGATGGCTACTGGCGGCGCAGGCAAGGTCTACCTCTATACGACGAACCCGGATACGGCCAGTGGCGACGGCATTGCCATGGCGTGGCGTGCGGGCTGCCGCGTGGCGAACATGGAGTTCATCCAGTTCCACCCGACCTGCCTGTACCACCCGTTTGCCAAATCCTTCCTGATTACCGAGGCCGTGCGTGGTGAAGGCGGCAAGCTGATCCTGCCGGATGGCACGCGCTTCATGCCCGCGCACGATGAACGCGCCGAGCTGGCCCCACGCGACATCGTTGCCCGCGCCATCGACTTCGAGATGAAGAAGCGTGGTCTGGACTGCGTGTACCTGGACATCAGTCACCAGAGCCCCGAATTCCTCAAGGAGCATTTCCCGACGATCCTGGCACGCTGCCTGGAGTTGGGCATCGATATCACGCGCCAGCCGATTCCGGTGGTGCCTGCAGCGCACTACACATGCGGCGGCGTGGTGACAGATCACATCGGCCGCACCGACATCACTGGCCTGTACGCAGTGGGCGAGACGGCCTACACCGGCCTGCACGGCGCCAACCGGCTGGCAAGCAATTCGCTGCTGGAATGTATGGTGATCGGGCGCGGCGCAGCGGAAGACATCCTCGCCCAACCGCAATCGAAGCCGACTGCCACTCAGATACCGGCATGGGATGAAAGCCGCGTGACGGATGCCGACGAAGAAGTCGTCGTCTCGCACAACTGGGACGAGCTGCGCCGCATGATGTGGAACTACGTTGGTATCGTGCGCACGAACAAACGGCTCGAACGCGCGCAGCATCGCATTGCACTGCTGCGCGAAGAGATTGCCGAGTACTACAAGAATTTCCGTGTGAGCCACGATCTGCTGGAACTGCGCAACCTCGTCGAGGTGGCCTCGCTGATCGTCGATAGCGCGCTGTCACGGCACGAGAGCCGCGGCTTGCATTTCTCGCGCGACTACCCTGAAACGCTGCCCAAGGCTCTGCCGACGGTCGTGCAGCCGACCCATCGGCAGATCGCGCGCAAAAGCTAAGCCGGTTGATTCGACGGCTTATTCGACCGCCTATTCCACGATACGCAGGGAGTAGTCGGTTGCGCGCACGTCCTTCGTGAGCGCGCCGACGGAGATGCGGTCCACGCCTGTCTCGGCAAACGCGCGAATCGTGTCGATGTTCACACCGCCCGATACCTCCAGCAGCGCTCTGCCCGCCGTCACACGCACGGCCTCACGCATGGCAGGCGCATCGAAGTTGTCGAGCAGTACGGACGTGGCACCGGCCGCCAGCGCCTCATCCAGTTGCGCGAGTGTTTCCACCTCAACCTGAATCGACACGCCCGCATTCAGCGCCTGCGCCGCACGCAAGGCCGCCGTCACGCCACCCGCCGCAGCGATATGGTTTTCCTTGATGAGGATGCCGTCGTACAGTGCAAGGCGCTGATTCTCGCCACCACCAATGCGCACGGCGTACTTCTGCGCCAGGCGCAGACCGGGCATCGTCTTGCGTGTGTCGAGCACGCGAGCGCGCGTACCCGCAATGACATCGGCATAGCGCGCCGTTGCCGTGGCCACGCCGGAGAGCAACTGCAAGAAATTCAGCGACGGGCGCTCGGCGGTCAGCAGCGAGCGCGCGGGGCCTTCGATCTCGCACACCACCGAATCTGGCGCAATGCGGTCGCCCTCCTGCTGCCGCCACGTCACGCGCAGCGTCGGGTCCACCGCGCGCATGCAGGCATCGAACCAAGGCGTACCGCACAGCACGGCGTCTTCACGCACGATCACGCGTGCGCGTGCATGGCGATCGGCAGGGACAAGCAAGCCCGTACAGTCACCGGTGCCGACGTCCTCGGCAATCGCGGCGGCCACATTGGCAGCCAGCGCTTCACGCAGCGCCGGGCCAAAGCTATCGAAAATCGCCTGCGCGGCGTTCACGCTCATCTGAGTCGCTGTCATGCTGGGCCAATTCCTTGAAAGAGCTGTGCGTTGGCCGCCAGATCGCCTTGCGGCCGGACCGCGGCCTT
>NZ_JAELUI010000299.1 GCF_016429285.1 Ralstonia sp. ASV6 | reverse complement strand
GGGCGACAACGTGTCGATCACCGTCAAGCTGATCGCCCCGATCGCCATGGAAGAAGGCCTGCGCTTCGCTATCCGTGAAGGCGGCCGTACCGTTGGCGCTGGCGTCGTTGCCAAGATCATCAAGTAAAAGCGGATCGATGCGCTGCTCCCCGTAACGGGCGCGGCGCATCGCCTGTTGCATCGCTCTTTCAATCTACCGGCGGCCTGGCCGCCATGCTCTTTAAGGAAACATCATGCAGAACCAGAAGATCCGTATCCGCCTGAAGGCTTTCGACTATCGCCTGATCGACCAGTCGGCCGCTGAAATCGTTGAAACCGCCAAGCGCACCGGCGCGATCGTCAAGGGCCCGGTGCCCCTGCCGACCCGCATCCAGCGTTTCGACGTTCTGCGTTCGCCGCACGTCAACAAGACCAGCCGTGACCAGTTCGAAATCCGCACGCACCAACGCCTGATGGACATCGTCGACCCGACGGACAAGACTGTTGACGCGCTGATGAAGCTGGACCTGCCGGCTGGCGTGGACGTCGAGATCAAGCTGCAGTAAGAGTAAGCAAGACAACGCTGCCGGATCACTCCGGTAACGGGCAAACGGCGAGCCAAGTGCTCGCCGTTTCGCTTTTTGGCGCTGGATGTTGCGCTGCGCACGACGCCCGGGCGCGTATTCGGTAATCGCGCTTGCAGATTGTTTGTGAGCGGGATATAGTGTAGGGCTACCCCTTTAGTCAAGGGGAGTGGGCTGGCCATTTGGCCTCGCGCTGTCTCTTTAGGCGCAGTCCAGTTCAAGATTCGTAGTATCAATCAGCCCCGGCCAATCGCAGCTGGGAATGGAGCAAACCATGAGCCTTGGCCTTGTAGGTCGCAAGGTTGGCATGACCCGTATTTTCACGGACGACGGCGATTCGATTCCCGTCACCGTGCTCGAGGTCGGCGACAACCGCGTGACGCAAATCAAGACGGACGAGACCGACGGTTATACCGCGGTTCAAGTCACCTTCGGCACCCGACGCGCCAGCCGCGTCACCAAGCCGCTGGCGGGTCATCTCGCCAAAGCCGGCGTGGAAGCGGGCGAAGTTATCAAAGAATTCCGAGTGGATGCCGCTCGTGCCGCTGAATTCCAGCCCGGCGCGAACATCAGCGTCGACCTGTTCGAAGTCGGTCAAAAGATCGACGTCCAGGGTGTGACGATTGGTAAGGGCTACGCCGGTACCATCAAGCGTTACAACTTCTCGTCGGGCCGCGCCACGCACGGTAACTCGCGTTCGCACAACGTGCCGGGCTCGATCGGTATGGCGCAGGATCCGGGCCGCGTGTTCCCGGGTAAGCGCATGACCGGTCACATGGGTGACGTCACCCGTACCGTTCAGAACCTGGAAATCGCCAAGATCGACGCAGAGCGCAAGCTGCTGCTGGTCAAGGGTGCAATCCCGGGCGCCAAGGGCGGTCAAGTCATCGTCACGCCGGCCGTGAAGGCTCGCGTCAAGAAGGCATAAGGAGCAAACGCATGGAACTGAAGCTGCTCCAGGACAACGGTCAACTCGGCGCTGGCGTTGCTGCCTCGCCGGAAGTGTTCGGTCGTGACTATAACGAAGCCCTCGTTCACCAGATCGTCGTCGCTT
>NZ_JAELUI010000298.1 GCF_016429285.1 Ralstonia sp. ASV6 | reverse complement strand
GGTAGCACCGCCTGACAGTCTCACGGATGAGACTTCCTCGGATTTTGGCGAGGGGTTCTGAGCGTATGGCCTACGACACCGTCCGGCTGCGCTCTCCGTACCTCGGCAACACGGTTGTCGAGCGCATTAAACGGCAATGCCTGCTGCGTTCCGGTCTTGACTGCGCGAGCGGCGAAATCCTCTATGAGCTGTTCACGGGCGAGCTGCTCGGCTCGTGGGATTCACGCATCTCGGTGATCCCGAAGAGCGAGGAGTGGGTGGTCAACAAGAACGGCCGTCCCGAGCTGGTCCCGTGCGACCCGTACATCCTCATTGAGGCCTCGGTGCACAAGATCAAGCACGGGCACAACGTCTACGGCGGGCCTGCGAATTTCCTGCAGGCGTGCCGCGACTTCGTCGCCCTTGTTGAGGATCTGTTGGAGACCGACTTGCCCGTGGCTGATTGGTGGACGGTGCACCGCGTCGATGTTGCATCCGTCTACCGCCTCTCGAAGGCCGCTTGCAAAGAGTTCTTCGACGGCCTGCAGCTCATCAGCTTTCCGCGCCGGAAGAAGGGCGCAGCGAAGTACTCCATGGCGGTGTACTTCGCGGGCAAGACCACCACGGTCAAGTTCTATCACAAGGGCACTGAGTTTCAGGTGCACGACCGTGGGCGCCTGCGGGGCTTCTTCTCGCAGGTTTTTAAACATCGGCATGGGCACGATGAAGAACGTAGCCGCGTGCTTGCAGAGCGCAAGGTCGCAGCGCTCCAGCGTCTGGCGGATAACCGCCTGCGCGCCGAGGTGGAAGTGCATAGCGACAAGCTCCAGTACGACTTTGGGAAGCATCCGCGAGTGGATGAGGTGACGGACGCCTATCTGGAGGGCGTCTTTGACACCGAGATCGAGAAGCTGCTGCGCGAGGGGAAGCAAGCGATGACGACGGTTCGAGATACGCGGGCGGTGCTCCATCGCCTCAAGGGCATGTATGGCGACGCGCTGGGCCTGCGTCTGCACGGTTTTTGGAGCCTGCTTGCGCAGCACGGCGATGACTTCGCTCGCGAGCACGTTGCGAAGGCGACGTTCTATCGCTGTCGCAAGCAGCTGGAAGAGGCTGGTGTGTCCTGGCTCTGCACGGACGTGCACGTGGTCGCCAATGATGCCGTGCTTCCTCACGATTTCAGTCCGGTACGGACGGACCCACGGCTGTGCCATCTCCCGGCACGCAGTCGTGAGGAATTCCAGGTTAGCCGGGAAACGTTGCGGTTAGCCGCTTAAGGAGAAGTCATGTCACAGGAAAACGCCGTGGGTGCCACCAAGCCCAATACCGTCAAGCCGATGCAGGTCGTTGTGCGCGGTCGGATTGAGGCGACGCGCTCTTTTGAGGGCACGCGTTATACGCGAATCATGACGCCCGCTGCGGATGCGTACAGCCGTCCGCAGGTTGTGGAAGTGCGTGGGAAACAGCGGCTTGGTGAGCGTGGTGAGGAGGTGACTGTGCTGTGCAACCTGGGTGGTTTTCAGCGCAAGCCGTATCGCGTGACGAACAAGGATACGGGCGAAGTGGAGACGGTTACGCCGTGCGACATGACGCTCGACGTGATCGAGTGATTTGCTGCCGCTGGCTTGCCGGCGCGCGGAGCGTTAGCGACGCGCGACCGGTCGCCAGCGCGTGGTTTCGTGGTTTTAGGAGAGACGCCATGTTGGTCTTGCTTGCATATCTCGGTTCTGTGCGTGCCGCGCGTTGTTTGGATCGTCGTCGGTTTGCGAGCAAGTACTTGGCAGCAGCGGGTCGTTGTTCGGATCGAGGTGGCCGGCGTGTTTTGTTGCTGTGGCTTGCTGTGTTGTTTGCGTTCGCGTGTTCGCAGGTCGCTCGACATGCTTGGCGCTGGTTGCCCGTG
>NZ_JAELUI010000297.1 GCF_016429285.1 Ralstonia sp. ASV6 | reverse complement strand
GGCTCCAACACCGCGTGGTGCCACCCGATCCTGTTCCAGCGCATCATGCGCGCCAAAGAGGCGCGGCCCGAGATGAAGGTGGTGGTGGTCGACCCGCGCCATACGGCCACGTGCGAACTGGCGGACCTGCACCTGCCCATCAAGCCGGGTACCGATGTGTGGTTGTTCAACGGCCTGCTGTCGTTCCTTTCGCGGCGTGGCGTGGTGGACCGCAACTTTGTCACCCTGCATACCAACGGCCCGGACGCTGCACTGCAAGCGGCCGGTACCGTGAGCGACGACGTGGAAGCCGTGGCCAAGGCATGCAAGCTCAAGCTCGACGACCTGCTCACGTTCTACAGCTGGTTTGCCGACACGGAGCGCACCATCACCGCGTTCTCGATGGGCGTCAATCAATCGACCGCGGGCACGGACAAGGTCAACAGCATCATCAACTGCCATTTGCTGACCGGCCGCATCGGGCGCGCGGGCATGGGGCCGTTTTCCATTACCGGTCAACCGAATGCGATGGGCGGGCGCGAGGTGGGCGGCCTGGCCAACATGCTGGCCGCGCACATGGAGCTGAATGAGCCTGCACATCGCGAGTTGGTGCAGACGTTCTGGAACGCCCCACGGATGGCTGACAAGGCGGGCCTGAAGGCGGTGGACCTGTTCAACGCCATCGAGGAAGGGCGGGTGAAGGCTGTATGGATCATAGGCACCAACCCCGTGGTCAGCCTGCCGGATGCCGATCAGGCGCGTCGCGCGCTCGCCAAGTGCGAACTGGTCGTCGCCTCCGACATCGTTGAGACGACCGACACGACCGTGCTGGCCGACATCCTGCTGCCCGCGCTCGGCTGGGGTGAGAAAGACGGCACGGTGACGAACTCCGAGCGCCGTATCTCACGCCAGCGCGCCTTCCTGCCGGCGCCCGGTGAGGCGCGTGCCGACTGGGACATCGTTGCCGGCGTCGCCCGCCGCATGGGTTACCACGGCTTCGACTTCAAGACCCAGCATGAAGTGTTCGACGAACACGCGCGCCTGTCCGCCTACGCCAACGAAGCAAGCGGCGTGCAAGGTGTTCGCCGTGCATTCCACCTCGGTGGCCTGACGGGGCTGGATGCAGATGCCTACAGCAGCATGGCGCCTGTGCAATGGCCCATCACCACGCCAGGCAATAGCGAAGCACGTCTGTTCAGCGATGGCCGCTTCGCGTTTGGCGATGGCCGTGCGCGGTTCGTGCCGACACCGGCCCGCGCACCCGCGCATGCGGCCGACGGCGACTACCCGCTCATCCTCAACACCGGCCGCGTGCGCGACCAGTGGCACACCATGACGCGCACCGGCCGCGCGCCCAAGCTGGCGGATCACGTACCCGAGCCGTTTGTCGATCTGCACCCGCACGACGCGCTGCTGGCCGGCGTGCGCGAAGGCGGCCTGGCGCGTGTGTCGTCGCGTTGGGGCAGCGTCGTGGCGCGCGTGCGCATGACGGGCGGCATCGCGCGTGGCAGCGTGTTCGTGCCGATCCACTGGAATGGCCAGTTCGCCTCAGACGCGCGCGTGGGTGCGGTCGTCAATCCGGTGGTCGACCCGGTGTCGGGCGAGCCCGAGTTCAAGCACACGCCGGTGATGGTCGAGCCGTTTGACGTGGCGTGGCACGGCTTCGTGCTCTCGCGCCGTGCGCTCGGTACGGAGGACGCGACGTGGTGGACGCGCATCCAGGGCAAGCGGTTCGTGCGTTACGAACTGGCTGGGCGGCAGCAGCTCGACTCGGTGCACGACTGGGCGTGCGCACTGCTCGGCGTGACCGACCCACATGCCGATTGGCTCGAATACGAAGACAAGACCGCGCGCGTTTATCGCGCGGTACATGTGGTGGACGACTGCATCGAAGCCTGTGTGTTTCTCTCGCCGCGCCCGGACTTGCCATCGCGCAACTGGCTGGCGGGTCTCTTCGCGCAGGCGCGCCTGGAAGACCAGGACC
>NZ_JAELUI010000296.1 GCF_016429285.1 Ralstonia sp. ASV6 | reverse complement strand
GGTCCAGGCCCACACACTTATGCGTACGAAAAAACGAGTCCTGCAGTTCACCCTGATCACCGTGGCTTCCGCGGCGTTGCAATGGGGGGCGCAGGCACAACCACAACAACCGTCCGCTGTGGCATCCACGCATGCCCAGGTGCCGCAGGTCATCGACGACCTGCCCGCAAGCAACACCAAGGACATGGACGACGTAACGCGCGCACAGGTGGAGCGCGGCCGCTATGTGGCGCGTCTGGGGGACTGCGTTGCCTGCCACACCAGTGACAAATCCAAGCCGATGGCTGGCGGGCTTGCCCTGCAGACGCCGTTCGGTGCCCTGTATTCGACCAACATCACACCGGACGCCACCACCGGCATTGGCCGCTATACGTTCGAGCAGTTTGACCGCGCGATGCGCAAGGGTGTGGCCGCAGATGGCCACAACCTGTACCCGGCCATGCCGTATCCGTCCTACGCCAAGACGACACCGGAGGATATGCAGGCGCTGTACGCCTACCTGATGAAGGGCGTGGCACCGGTGCAGCAGACCAACAAGCCGCTGGGCATGTCGTTTCCGTTCAACCAGCGCTGGGGGCTGTCGCTGTGGAACTGGGCCTTTCTGGAGAGCGAGCCCTTCCAGCCGAATGCTTCACAATCCGTGGAATGGAACCGGGGCGCGTATATCGTGCAAGGCCTGGGACACTGCGGTGCCTGCCATACGCCGCGCGGTATCGGATTCCAGGAAAAGACCATGTCCGAGGCCGCCGCCAAGGGCAAATATTTCCTGGCCGGCGAAACGGTGGAAGGCTGGCGGGCCCTGAGCCTGCGCAGCCTGTGGACACCGCAGGATGTGGCCGAAATGCTCAAGACCGGGCGCAACCGCCATGGCGCCGTGTCCGGCAACATGGTGGACGTGGTGCAGCACAGTACGCAGTACATGACCAACGGCGATCTGCTGGCCATTGGCGAGTACCTCAAGTCCCTGCCCGCCAGCACCGTCGACAAACCGATGCAGGTGGCGCAAGGTCCGGCGCCCGTCATCGTTCCGCCCGACTCGGGCATGCTCACGCCGCCCGCAAGCCTCTACACCAGTCGCGGCGGCCTGGGCTATCTGCAGTTCTGCGCCGATTGCCACCGCAGCAATGGCGATGGCGTGCCCAACGTGTTCCCGCCGCTGGCAGGCAACCCGGTATTGGGCGACAGCAACCCCGCCACGCTGCTGCACATCATGCTGACCGGCTCCGCCACGGCGCAGACGGCGCGCCACGCCCGGGTGCTGACCATGCCGTCGTTCGCCCGGCTGGGTGACCAGGAAATTGCCGACATCGTGAACTTCACGCGCGAGAGCTGGAGCAACGCCACACGGCAGCCGCAACCGGTGGCGGCGTCCGACGTAAGCAAGGCACGCAAGGAACTGGAAGTCAGGAAGCTGGATGCCAGCCAATTTGAAACACCGCGCCTGGCTGCCATGCTCAGCGAACCCAACGCCAAGCAATTGGTGCTGGGTGCGCGCCTGAACATCGACACGCACAACATGCTGCCCCGGAATGTTGGCAACAAGCTCAATTGCGCCAGTTGCCACCTCAATGCGGGCACGGTAGCGGATGGCTCTCCGTATGTCGGTCTGTCTGCCTTCTTCCCGAGCTACGCGCCGCGCGCGGGGCGAATCATCACGCTCGAGGACCGCATCAACGGCTGCTTCCTGCGCTCGATGAACGGCAAGCCGCTACCGGTAAATTCCGAAGAGATGAAAGCGATGGTCGCCTATTTCGACTGGATGAAGCGCGAGACCAAGCCGGAAGACAAGGTCGCCGGGCACGGAGTGGGCAAGATCGACAAGAGCCTGGTACCCAACGCGAAAAACGGCCGGAACATCTATGCGGCGCAATGCGCGCTGTGCCACGGCGCCAACGGCGAAGGCATCACGAACGCTCAGGGCCAGCACGTCTATCCGCCGCTGTGGGGCGACCAGTCGTTCAACATTGGTGCCGGCATGGCACGCACCTACACC
>NZ_JAELUI010000295.1 GCF_016429285.1 Ralstonia sp. ASV6 | reverse complement strand
GCGCTCAGCTATGTCGCCCTCACGGGCTACGACGCGTCCGGCCTGCGTTACGCCGGCGCACAGATGGCCCGGGGCACGGTCGCCACCACGTCTTTCATTGCCTATGCGTTGGGTAACACGATCGGCCTGGGTTCGCTTACGGCCGGGTCGGTGCGCACGCGCCTGTACTCGGCGGCCGGCCTGGATGCCGCCCGTGTGACCGAGGCGGTGGCCTTTGATGCGAGTGCACTGGGTGTGTCCACCACGGCCTTCGGCGCGGTCGGCTTGCTCTGGGGTGCCGCTCACATTGCTGACATCACGCACCTGCCTGCTGCGCTGCTGGAGGCGGTTGCGCTGCTGGTGCTGGCCGGTGTGATGGTGCTGTTGGCGCTGTGCATGCGGCAGCGCCACGTCACGCTGTTGGGCCGGTGGGAGATCCGCCTGCCGCCGCCGGGGCTGGCGGCGCGCCAGTTCGTGATTTCAGCGGCGGATATGGCCGCGGCTGCGGCAGCCCTGTGGGTGCTGATGCCGGCGGGGGCGGTTGACCTGCCGACCTTCGTTGCCTTCTACGCGCTGGCCGTCACGCTGGGTGTGTTGAGCCAGAGCCCGGGTGGCCTGGGCGTGTTCGAGGCGGTCATCCTGCTGGGTTGCAGCGGTCAGGCGCCGCCGGCCGAGGTGCTGGCCGCGCTGCTCGTCTACCGCGCCATCTATTTCCTGCTGCCGCTCATGGTGGCCGCTGCCATGCTGGGGGTGTTCGAGCTGCGCTCAGGGGCCGGGGCTCCATTCGGCCGCGCGGCGGTCAAGCTGTCGCCCGGCCTGCTGGCTGCACTGACCATGGTGGCGGGCGTGATGCTGCTCGTCTCCGGCGTGACCCCGGCCTCGGATGAAGCCGAAGACCTGCTGCGCATGCACGTGCCGCTGTTCGTGGTGGAGGCGTCGCACATGATCGGCAGCGTGGCGGGGCTCATCATGCTGTTTGTCGCGCGTGGCCTGCTGCACCGGCTGGACGCTGCGTGGTGGGCGGCGCTGGTGCTGTCGTTGCTTACCGGCGTGCTGGCGCTGCCCAAGGGCATTGCGGTGTCGGAGATGGTCGTGTTGGTCACGCTGGCAGTGCTGCTGGTCATCTCGCGCCGGCAGTTTGATCGGCCGTCGTCGCTGTTCTCGCAGCGGCTGGAGGTGGGCTGGCTGGTTGCCATGGCGTGCGTGTTTGCCGCCTGCGTGTGGATTCTCTTTTTCGCCTATCGCGAGGTGGCCTACGCTAACCAGCTCTGGTGGCAGTTCACTTTTGACGGCGATGCGCCGCGCTCCATTCGCGCACTGATGGCGGTGGCGGTCACGGGTCTGGGCTTCGGCATGTGGCAGCTCTTCCGCCGCGAGTCGGGCGAGACCCTTCGCCCGAGCACGGAAGAGTTGGCCCGCGCCGCAGAGATCATTCGCAAGCAGCCCGCCGCAGACGCCGTGCTGGCGCTGATGGGTGACAAGAGCCTGCTGTTCTCGCCGTCGGGCAACGCTTTCATCATGTATGCCAAGCAAGGACGTTCTTGGGTGGCGCTGGGCGACCCGGCTGGCGCGCAGCAGGAGTGGCCCGAACTGATCTGGCGTTTTATCGAGATGGCCGATGCGCACGGTGGCCGCGCAGCGTTCTATAAGACGCGCCCGCAAACGCTGCCGTTGTATCTCGATGCGGGCCTGCGTGCCTACAAGCTGGGCGAAGAGGCTTACGTGTCGCTGCCCGAGTTCAGCCTCAAGGGCTCGCGCCGCGCCAACCTGCGCCATGGCGTGACGCGCGGCGAGCGCGAAGGGCTGTCGTTCGAGATCGTGCCGGCCGAAGGTGTGCCGGCCGTGCTGGAAGAACTGCGCGCCATTTCCGATGAATGGCTGCACAACCAGAACGCGCGCGAGAAGGGCTTCTCGCTCGGCGCGTTTGAAGACCGCTATGTGCTCAGCCAACCGGTGGCCATCGTGCGGCGCGAGGGCGCCATCCTCGCCTTTGCCACGCTGATGTGTCCCGATGTGCTGCGCATTGAGGCAAGCGTTGACCTGATGCGCCAGCGCGGTACCGTGCCGCCGGGCACGATGGACTTCCTCTTCGGCAAGCTGATCCTGCACTTCCAGGCCGAGGGCTATCAGCGTTTCGGCCTGGGGATGGCGCCGATGTCGGGCATGGTCGAGCATGAGCTTGCGCC
>NZ_JAELUI010000294.1 GCF_016429285.1 Ralstonia sp. ASV6 | reverse complement strand
GCGGGGAGATTGCATCATCACAAACACTTCAACTTCGCTGAGTCTCGGGAGGAGACAGTGTGGCCATCGTTACGCCATTCGTGCAGGTCGGAACTTACCCGACAAGGAATTTCGCTACCTTAGGACCGTTATAGTTACGGCCGCCGTTTACCGGGACTTCAATCAAGAGCTTGCACCCCATCATTTAATCTTCCGGCACCGGGCAGGCGTCACACCCTATACGTCCACTTTCGTGTTTGCAGAGTGCTGTGTTTTTATTAAACAGTCGCAGCCACCATTTTATTGCAACCCCTTCGTCCTTCTGGCGCGAGCCAGTCAAACTACAAGGGCGTACCTTATCCCGAAGTTACGGTACCAATTTGCCGAGTTCCTTCTCCCGAGTTCTCTCAAGCGCCTTAGAATACTCATCTCGCCCACCTGTGTCGGTTTGCGGTACGGTCTCGTATGACTGAAGCTTAGAGGCTTTTCTTGGAACCACTTCCAATTGCTTCGCGACCTAAAGTCGCTCGCCCCACACCCTTGAATCACGCACCCGGATTTGCCTAAGTGCCATCTCCAATGCAGGGACCGGGACATCCAACACCCGGACAACCTTCCGCGATCCGTCCCCCCATCGCATCATACGACGGTGCAGGAATATTAACCTGCTTCCCATCAGCTACGCATCTCTGCCTCGCCTTAGGGGCCGACTCACCCTACGCCGATGAACGTTGCGTAGGAAACCTTGGGCTTACGGCGAGGGGGCCTTTCACCCCCTTTATCGCTACTCATGTCAGCATTCGCACTTCTGATACCTCCAGCATCCTTTACAAGACACCTTCACAGGCTTACAGAACGCTCTCCTACCATGCACTTACGTGCATCCGCAGCTTCGGTATATTGCTTAGCCCCGTTACATCTTCCGCGCAGGACGACTCGATCAGTGAGCTATTACGCTTTCTTTAAAGGGTGGCTGCTTCTAAGCCAACCTCCTGACTGTTTTAGCCTTCCCACTTCGTTTCCCACTTAGCAATATTTAGGGACCTTAGCTGGCGGTCTGGGTTGTTTCCCTCTTGACACCGGACGTTAGCACCCGATGTCTGTCTCCCGTGATTGCACTCTTCGGTATTCGGAGTTTGCTATGGCGGGGTAATCAGCAATAGACCCCCCAACCATGACAGTGCTCTACCCCCGAAGGTGAGACACGAGGCACTACCTAAATAGTTTTCGGAGAGAACCAGCTATTTCCAAGTTTGTTTAGCCTTTCACCCCTATCCACAGCTCATCCCCTAACTTTTCAACGTTAGTGGGTTCGGTCCTCCAGTACGTGTTACCGCACCTTCAACCTGGCCATGGATAGATCACTTGGTTTCGGGTCTACACCCAGCGACTGAACGCCCTATTCGGACTCGCTTTCGCTACGCCTTCCCTAATCGGTTAAGCTTGCCACTGAATGTAAGTCGCTGACCCATTATACAAAAGGTACGCCGTCACCCGTTTCCAGGCTCCGACTGTTTGTATGCATGCGGTTTCAGGATCTATTTCACTCCCCTCCCGGGGTTCTTTTCGCCTTTCCCTCACGGTACTGGTTCACTATCGGTCGATTACGAGTATTTAGCCTTGGAGGATGGTCCCCCCATCTTCAGACAGGATTTCACGTGTCCCGCCCTACTTGTCGTACACCTAGTTCCACAATACTGCTTTCGCATACGGGGCTATCACCCGCTATGGCCGGACTTTCCATTCCGTTCTGCTAGCAATACTGCTAAAGAGTACAAGGCTGATCCCATTTCGCTCGCCACTACTTTGGGAATCTCGGTTGATTTCTGTTCCTACAGCTACTTAGATGTTTCAGTTCGCTGCGTTCGCTTCTGTTACCTATGTATTCAGTAACAGATGACCCATACGGGCCGGGTTTCCCCATTCGGACATCTGCGGATCAAAGCTTGTTTGCCAGCTCCCCGCAGCTTTTCGCAGGCTACTACGTCCTTCATCGCCTGTAATCGCCAAGGCATCCACCACATGCACTTATTCGCTTGACCCTATAACGAGTATGTCTCGATATAGGCTGAGTTCTCGCGTTGTGCCGTATTCCAAGACAATCTTTCGATTGCTCTGGTAATACTGGTTGATACAATCACAACCCAGTGTCGCGTTACTACCGAGCATCTCATCAATGCTCCGCGA
>NZ_JAELUI010000293.1 GCF_016429285.1 Ralstonia sp. ASV6 | reverse complement strand
CCATCAGCCTGCGCTGAGCGGCCAAGGAGCGTTGTCATGAAGATCGCATTCATCGGCCTGGGCAACATGGGCGCCCCGATGGCGCACAACCTGTTGAAGGCAGGCCATGCACTCAACGTGTTCGATTTGAGCGCGCAGGCAGTCGGGTCGCTGGTGGAAGCAGGAGCCGTGGCCGCAGCATCGCCGAAAGAGGCGGTGACGGGTGCCGAGACTGTCATCACCATGCTGCCCGCCGCAGCGCATGTGCGTCATGTACTGACTGCGGAAGACGGTGTCCTGGCGGGTATCAGCAAAGGCGTGCCCATCATCGATTCGAGCACCATCGACCCGGCCAGCGCCAAGGCGTTTGCCGCGCTGGCGGCCGAGCATGGCAACACCTTCATCGACGCGCCGGTCTCGGGTGGAACAGGCGGCGCGGCTGCAGGCACACTCACCTTCATGGTGGGCGGCAGCGCAGCGGCGTTCGAGCAGGTGCGCGCGGTGCTTTCCGCCATGGGCAAGAATCTCGTGCACTGCGGTGATACCGGTGCAGGCCAGGGCGCGAAGATCTGCAACAACCTCGTGCTTGGCATCACCATGGCCGGTGTGGCTGAGGCCATGTCGCTGGGTGAGGCGCTGGGCATCGACCCGAAGGTGCTGGGCGGCATCATCAACACATCCACCGGCCGCTGCTGGAGTTCTGACACGTATAACCCGTTCCCCGGCGTGATCGAGACCGCGCCATCGTCGCGTGGCTACACCGGTGGCTTCGGTACGGACCTGATGCTCAAGGACCTGGGCCTGGCGGGCGATGCGGCCAAGTCTGTGCGCCAGCCAGTCTATCTTGGTGCGCTGGCGCAGCAGCTCTACCAGACCGTGAGCAGCAAGGGCGACGGCAGGCTGGATTTCTCTGCTGTCATCAAGCTCTATCGCCAGGGCGGAGGCGTGTGATGATCGAACTCGATTTTCTCCACGACAACACTGTCGCGCTGCTGACGCTCAAGCGCCCACCCGCCAACGCGTTCACCCCGGAGGGCTTGCTGCAACTGCAGTCCACCCTGGAACGCCTGAACGCCGACGCGCGCGTGCGCGCCATCGTCATCACCGGCGATGGCCCGAAGTTCTTCAGCGCCGGGGCGGACCTCAACACCTTTGCCGATGGCGACCGCGATGTCGCACGCGAGGCCGCTGCACGTTTCGGTGCGGCCTTTGAAGCGTTGCAGAATGCGCGCCCCGTGGTGATTGCTGCCATCAACGGCTTTGCGATGGGCGGCGGGCTGGAGTGCGCGCTGGCCTGCGACATCCGCATCGCCGAGGCTCACGCCAAGCTCGCTGTGCCTGAAACCGCTGTCGGCCTGCTGTGCTGCGGTTGCGGCACGCAGACGCTGCCGTGGCTCGTGGGTGAAGGCTGGGCCAAACGCATGATCCTGACCGGCGAGCGCGTCGATGCACAGACCGCCTTGCGCATCGGCCTGGTGGAAGAGGTGGTGGAGACCGGTGCCGCACGCGAGGCCGCCATCGCCATGGCGCTGCGGGTGACGACGCTCAGCCCGCAGGCCGTCACCTTCAGCAAGCAGCTGATCCACCAGGCGCGTAACGGCGTGCCGCGCAGCGCGGCGCTGGCCGTGGAGCGTGAACGCTTTGTCGACCTGTTCGATCACCCCGATCAACGCGAAGGCGTGAACGCTTTCCTGGAGAAACGCGCGCCACGCTGGCACACCACACACGAATCGGAGACGCTGCAATGAGTGCCGTCCAGATGCAGGCGCAGCCAGATACCGCCGCGGCCGAACCCGAAGTGCTGATGCGCGTGATCAACCGCGTGGCGATCATCACGCTGAACCGGCCTTCTGCATTGAACGCGCTGTCGCACGGCATGGTGCGGCAGTTGGCGGTGCTGCTGGAGCAATGCCGTCATGACGACGGCATCGTTGCGCTGGTACTGCGCGGCGCCGGGCAGAAGGGCTTCTGTGCGGGCGGCGACGTGCGTTCGCTCTACCAGCTTGCCAAGCAGGGCCGCCGGGACGGCGACGACGGCTGGCTGCAATTCTTCATCGACGAATACCGGCTCGACTACGCGCTGCATCAGTTCCCGAAGCCGATCGTCGCGTTGATGGACGGCATCACCATGGGCGGCGGCATGGGCCTCGGGCAGGCGGCGCGCCTGCGTGTGGTGACCGAGCGCACGAAGATGGCC
>NZ_JAELUI010000292.1 GCF_016429285.1 Ralstonia sp. ASV6 | reverse complement strand
GCGCTGTATGCGCTGCTCGCGCTCGGCGGCTTGGGCGTGGGGGCGGTCTGGCTGATGCAGCGTCCGATGTTCCAGTTGCAGCAGGTGCGTGTGATGCCGATGGCCGGCAGCGAAATGCGCCACGTGAACGTGCCGAGCCTTCGCGCCAACGCGTTGGTCAAGCTGCGCGGCAACTTTTTCACGCTGAACCTGGATGACGCACGTCAGGCCTTCGAATCGGTGCCCTGGGTGCGCCACGCCAGCGTGCGTCGCGTGTGGCCCAACGGGCTGCTGGTGGAAGTGCAGGAGCATGAGGCGCTGGGCACGTGGGGTGGCAACGATTCCGGCAAGCTGGTCAACACATACGGCGAGGTCTTCGTCGCCAACCTGGCCGAGGCGGAAGACGACGCCGATCTGGTGGCGCTGGCCGGCCCCGACGGCACCGAGCAGGAAGTGGTCGACAAGCTGGAAACCATGACCGAGTGGTTCAAGCCGATGAACACCGAGCCCGTGAGCGTGACGCTCACCGACCGCTACGCGTGGCGCGCGCGGTTGTCCAACGGCACGGTCGTCGAGTTTGGCCGCGAATTGAATGATGACGATCGCACCGCGCTGGCCGCGCGTGCCCGCCGCTTTGTGCGTGCGTGGCCGCAGGTCACGCAGCGCTGGGGCGGTCAGATTGAATACGCCGATCTGCGGTACCCCAACGGGTTCGCGGTTCGTGCGACGGGTGTGCGCTTCCTGACCGATGCGCAGGCTGCGGTGCTGGCCAAGGGGGGCAAGTTGCCCGGCACCAGCAATGCTGCAAAGCCGAAAGCGAATGCAGCGGCCAACAACAAAGCAACGCGAAGCACAGAGAAAACGCGATGAGCAAGGAATACAAGGATCTTCTGGTCGGGCTGGATATCGGCACCTCCAAGGTGGTGGCGGTGGTGGCCGAGCTGCGTCCGGACGGCGCCTACGAGGTCATCGGCATGGGCCAGACCGAATCGAAGGGGCTGAAGAAAGGCGTGGTCGTCAACATTGAGGCGACCGTCCAGTCGATTCAGAAAGCGCTCGAAGAAGCGGAGCTGATGGCGGACTGCAAGATCGGCGAGGTGTTCACAGGTATCGCCGGCAGCCATATCCGCAGCTTCAATTCGAGCGGCATGGTGGCGATCAAGGACAAGGAAGTCACCTCCACCGATGTGGCGCGCGTGATCGAAACCGCCAAGGCCGTCAACATCCCGACTGATCAGCAGATTCTGCACATCCTCACGCAGGAATTCATCATCGACGGCCAGGAAGACGTGCGCGAGCCGATCGGCATGAGCGGTATCCGCCTGGAAGTGAAGGTGCACATCGTGACCGGTGCGGTGAGTGCGGCGCAGAACATCGTCAAATGCGTGCGCCGCTGCGGGCTTGAGGTGCACGACCTGATCCTGCAGCCGCTGGCATCGAGCTTGGCCGTGCTGACGGAAGACGAGAAGGAACTCGGCGTGGTGCTGGTCGACATCGGCAGCGGCACGACCGACATCGCCATCTTCAGCGAGGGCGCGATCCGCCACACGGCTGTGATCCCCATCGCTGGCGACCAGATCACCAACGACGTCGCCATGGCCCTGCGCACGCCGACGCCGGACGCCGAAGACATCAAGGTCCAATACGGCATCGCCAAGCAGGTGCTGGCTGACCCGGACGAGATGATCGACGTGCCGGGCGTGGGCGACCGCGGCCCGCGCACGCTTTCGCGTCAGGCGCTGGCCGCTGTGATCGAGCCGCGCGTGGAAGAACTGTTCTCGCTCGTGCACCAAGTGGTGCGTGAATCCGGTTACGAGGAGCTGCTCTCCAGCGGCGTGGTCCTCACCGGTGGCACCGCAATGATGCCCGGCATGGTGGAGTTGGGCGAAGACATGTTCTTGAAGCCTGTGCGTGTGGGGGTGCCCGAGTACCGCGGCAACCTGCACGAGGTGGTGAAGAGCCCGCGTTACGCGACGGTCATGGGCCTGCTGCAGGAAGGTCGCGTGCAGCGCATGCGCGGGCGAAAGGTGGTTGTGCAGTCCGGTTCTGCCAAGCAGATGTGGACGCGCATGAAGGAATGGTTCATCGGCAACTTCTAAGCGCGGGGCGCTTGGGTGTTGGCGATGTGCTCCCTGGGGGAGCGAAGCTGAGTTTCTTGTTTTGATGTTTTTTGTTCAGGAACCAGGGGTTGCGGCGGGGAGGCTGCATCGTCTGGGAC
>NZ_JAELUI010000291.1 GCF_016429285.1 Ralstonia sp. ASV6 | reverse complement strand
GGATCGAACAGACAAAGCGATCCTCCGCGCCCTGCAGAAAGATGCGTCCATCAGCAATGTCGCGCTGGCCAAGCGCGTGAACCTGAGCCCGGCTGCATGCCTGCGGCGAGTGGAGCGGCTCAAGGCCGCCAAGGTGATCCGGGGGACGGTCGCGCTGCTCGATCCGCAGGCGATGGGGGCGGGCACCGTGGTGCTGATCGGCGTGGTGCTCGACCGCTCCACGCCGGAGTCCTTCGCTGCCTTTGAGAAGGCCGCGCAGAACATCTCCGGCTGCATGGAGTGCCACCTGGTGACGGGGGAGTTTGATTACTTCCTGCTGATCCGCACGCGGGACTCAGAGAGCTTTACGCGGCTGCATGCGGAGCAGCTGTTGTATCTGCCGGGGGTGCGGCAGGTGCGGTCGTTTATGGGGTTGAAGGAGGTGGTGAGTCGGACGGAGGTGGTGGTTTAAGGGGGGGGGGGGGGAGCGTGACCCTCTGCATTCCCTTTCTTTGTTGATAATGATTCGCATTTGCAATAATATGGCGCTTTGTTACGCCGCCATGCTTGCCAATGTCCGCCGTCGAGCGACCGCCCGTCGATGAAATCCAGTCGCTGTACATCGCCCACCACGGTTGGCTGAACGGCTGGCTGCGACGGCGCCTGGGGAATGCCGCCGATGCGGCTGACCTTGCGCAAGACACCTTCATGCGATTGCTCGCACGCGATGCGCAGATTGCCGCGCGTGAGCCTCGCGCCTTCCTCGCCACCGTTGCGCACGGGTTGGTGGCCAACTTCTTCCGGCGGCGGCAGATCGAGCAGGCATATCTGGAAGCGCTAGCTGCGCTGCCCGTGGCCCATGTGCCGGATCTGGAGACGCGCGCCATCGTGCTGGAAACCCTGGTGGAGATGGACCGCCGCTTGCAGGCCGTCCCACCCGCCGTACGCAGCGCGTTCCTGATGTTCCAGCTCGATGGTGTGCCGCAGGCCGAGATTGCTGCGCAACTGGCGGTGTCCGTTGCCACCGTGCAGCGCTACTTGGTCAAGGCGCTACACCAGTGCTGCTTTCCGGCCTAGCTGAGCGCATCCGGCACCGATGTCTTGCGCCACCTTCCCCACACAGCCTGATCCGCCGATCGATCCTGCGGTTGCGTTGCAGGCATCGCAGTGGATGATCACCCTGATGTCACCCGACGCCGCCGCGCGCGACCACGATGCCTGCACGCAATGGCGCGCACAGCATCCCGAGCACGAGCGGGCGTGGCAACACGTGCAGGCCGTCTGGCAATCGCTGGCGGCGCTGCCCGCTGATCTTGGACGTGCCGTGCTTCGGCAACCCCGGCGCGTGATCAATCCGGCGCGGCGCCACGTGCTTGGCGTTGCAGCGGCCACGCTGGTGTTGGGTGGCGCCGTTGCCTGGCGCTGCGCAAAACCCGGCGCGGATGGCGATGCCTATGCAACTGGCACAGGTGAACGCCGTCACATCCAACTGGCCGATGGCACACACGTCGAACTTGATACCGCCAGCGCAATCGACGTGCGCCTGGACGCGGCAGCGCGCCGCATCATCGTGCGTGCCGGCGCCATTCAGGTGACCACGGGCCGCGACACGCTCGGTCGGCCGCTGTATGTCGATACCGAAGACGGCACGCTGCGCCCGATCGGCACCCGGTTCACGGTGCGCCGCCTGCCCGATGGCGGCACGCGCGTTGGCGTGCAGGAAGGCGCGGTCGAGATTCGCCCCGCAGCGGCGCCGGATGCAACCCGCCTCGTACGCGCGGGAGAACGCATGCGTTTCACCCGGCTGGCGATCGATGCATCCGACGCGCAAGACGACACCAACATGGACGACGCGGCTTGGGTGCGCGGCATGCTGGCCGTGCACGAGATGCCGCTGGAGACCTTCCTCGCCGAGCTTGGGCGCTATCGCCCTGGGTGGGTGCGCTGCGCACCCGATGTGGCCGCGCTGCGTGTCTCAGGTGTGTTCCCGATCGATGACACCGGGCGCGTGCTGGAAGCCCTGCCGCACGTGCTGCCCGTGCAGGTCCGCACGCTTAGCCGCTACTGGGTCATGGTCTCGGCGCGTGACTGAGCCGTGCCCGCTGCTATCTCCACCCAACACTCCATAGAAAAGTTTTGGTAATTCCTACCCAAACCGGACCAGAGTTACCCTGGTCCGACCATGAAGCGATGCCCGGATTGTTCCGCAAGCAGGCCCTACAAACTCTCCGATGGGCGGCTCAAATGCCGCGCATGCGGCAAGCG
>NZ_JAELUI010000290.1 GCF_016429285.1 Ralstonia sp. ASV6 | reverse complement strand
GGCCAACACATCGTCCAGGCGCAGGCCGGCGGTGTTCATGGTGTCGAAGTTGGCCATCATGGTGGCCTTGTCCATCAGTGGCCACTCGCGCATCGGCTTGGATGCGAAGGCGCGAAAGTACGGGCTGCGCGTGAGCACACGCCGCGTGAAGCGCGCAATCTCGTGCTGCTGGTGCGCCTCCAGCGCGGCACGGTTGGCTGGCCGCAACCGGCGCGTCTGCCAGTACGACCACAGCAGGCGGTGGAATGCAGTCACAGCGCGCCCTCGTGTGTAAGCAGGATGCGTACGTGGCCGCCCGCGTCGAGCGCATGCAGTTTGCGCAGCGTGTCGAAGTAGGCGTGGCGGTCTTCCATGATCGAATAGGCCAGCACCGACGGCCCACGCAGTTCGCGATAGCTCAGTGGTGACCACGCGGCATCGGCCGCCAGCAGCACCCAGCCATCGTGCGTGCTGACAAACGCGCCGATGTGCCCGGCGGCGTGACCAGGCAGCGGCACGAGCAGCACGTCACCGTTGCTGTCGGGCAAGGCCCATGCAGATGTGAACGGCGCCAGCTCGGGCGGCAGCGTGACCTGTTCGAACTGCTCGACAAAGCGCGTGCGTGTTTCGAAGTCCTCGGGAATCAGCCCCGGCACGAAAGCACGCCGCAACGCAGAGACACCACGCAGCGCGCGCAGGTGCATCCAGCCCTCGCCCGAGCAGATGACGGGCACACCGGGAAAGTCGCGCAAGCCGGCCACGTGGTCACCGTGGAAGTGCGAGACGATCAGTCCATCCAGGTCGGCTGGCCGCAGCCCCTGCTGCGCAAGCTGTGCCGCCATTGACTCCGCCGTATCGAAGTACACCGGCGTGACCTTGCGGTAGATCGCAAACAGGCCGTTGCGCGTGTGGTCGTGAAAGTGCGACGCATAGCCCGTGTCCCACAGCCAGCGGCGGCCGGCGGTTTCGATCAGCCATGCGCGCGCCGGAAACGCACACGTGCGCAGGCCCGCGCCGCGCAGCGCCACGCAGGCCGTGTGCGTGCAATAGCCGGCTTCAAAGACCGTTAGCGTTGCCATATGCGGTTGCCATGTTCACGTAACCAGTGGGCCGTGCGGCGGATGCCTTCCGCCAGGTCGATGGGCGGCACGTAGCCGAGTTCGGCGCGCGCATGGTCGTTGGCGAGCGTCATGTCGTAATGCAGGGCAGCGGCGCTGTAGCGCGTGAGCAGCGGCTCGCGGTGCGTCATGCTACTGGCCGATTCCATGAGACGCGCCGCAAGTGCCATGGCCGGATACGGCACAGCGCGAATGCGGTAGCGCAGGCCAAGCTGCTGCCCCAGCAACTGGTCCAGCAGATCGCGCAGCGTAGCAGGCGCATGGTTGGTGATGTTGTACGCGGCGCCGCTGGGCACGTCGGCCGTGGTGGCGCACTGCATGGCGTGCACCACGTTCTCCAGATAGGTCAGGTCCATGCGCGCGGCGCCGCCACGCGGCAGGGGTAGCGTGCCGCCACGCAGCTTCAGCAGATGCAGGATGCGCGGCAGCACCACGCGGTCGTGCGGGCCAAACAGCCCACGTGGGCGCAGGATGACGAAGCGCGTGGTGTCTTGCGCAGCAGCGTGCTGCTGAATCACGTCTTCCGCCAGCATCTTGGTTGCCGCGTAGTGATTGGCGAAGCGGGCGGGGCGATAGGTCTCGGGCAGGTTCGCGTGGTGCCGGTAGTCGAAGTAGATCGACGGCGTGGAGATGTGCACGAAGCGCCGGATGCCGTGCTTGACCGCACCTTCGGCCAGGGCGGCCGTGGCGAGCACGTTGGCTGCATGGAAGTCGTCATAGGCACCCCACGGCGACGACAGCGCCGCGCAATGCCAGACCGTATCGACACCCTCGAACAGTGCATCCAGCGTAGCTGGCGTGAGGCGTGCAAGATCGGCCGGCACGTAATCGGCACCGCGTGCAAGAAAGGCTTCTCGCTGCGCGGCATCGCGCCCGGTGGCACGCACGCGCACACCCTGTGCCAGCAACGCGTCGACAGCGTTGCGACCCAGCCCGCCCGTGGCGCCGGTCACCAGTGTCGTCATAGTGTCAACACCATGCCGCCGAGTGTCAGCCCCGCCGCGGTGCCCACCAGCAGCACTGGGCGGCCCGGCTCAATGCGCCCACGCGTGACGGCTTCATGCAGCGCAGTGGGAATCGACGCGGCCACTTGGTTGCCGTGCTGCGCATAGATGTCGACCACGGCGGCTTCAGGCACGCCCAATCGTTTGCGCAAGTGCTGCATGCCAAGGTGGCTGGCCTGGTGCGGCACGACCACGTGCATATCGCGCAGCGTGTAGCGGCTGTC
>NZ_JAELUI010000028.1 GCF_016429285.1 Ralstonia sp. ASV6 | reverse complement strand
GGGCACCGCGCGCAGCAAGACGGCGTTCCTCTTCAACCGTGTCGGCCTGGCGGGCTGCGACATGGGCGCATGCGCGATCCTGCCGCGCATCATCGGCCAGGGCCGCGCAAGCGAGTTGCTCTACACCGGTCGCTCGATGAGCGGCGAAGAGGGCGAGCGTTGGGGCTTCTTCAATCGCCTGTGCGAACCGGCAGAAGTGCTGGCGCAAGCGCAAGCACTGGCGGCGGATTTGGCCGCCGGCCCGACCTTCGCCAACGGCATCACCAAGACGATGCTGCACCAGGAATGGACCATGACGATCGAGCAGGCGATTGAGGCCGAGGCCCAGGCGCAGGCCATCTGCATGCTGACGGAAGACTTCTCGCGTGCGTACCACGCGTTTGTCGCCAAGCAAAAACCGGTATTCGAGGGCAACTGACATGAGCGACAAAGACTATCTGCAGTGGCCCTTTTTTGACGACAAGCACCGCCAGCTTGAAGCTGAGCTGGATGCCTGGGCCACGAAGCACATCCCGCACGACCACGGCCCCGATGTGGATGCTGAATGCCGCGCGCTGGTGAAGCTGCTCGGCCAAGGCGGCTGGCTGCGCCACGCCGTGGGCGGCACGGCGCACGGCGGGGCAGGCGAAACCATCGATACGCGCGCCATCTGCCTGATCCGCGAGACCCTTGCGCGCCATTCCGGGCTGGCTGACTTTGCCTTTGCGATGCAGGGGCTGGGCTCCGGCGCCATCTCGCTGCATGGCACGCCCGAGCAGCGTGAGCGCTATCTGACGAAGGTGGCGCGTGGCAAGGCCATCGCTGCATTTGCGCTGTCCGAACCCGACGCCGGTTCCGACGTCGCCGCCATGGCCTGCGCCGCGCGCGAAGACGGCACCGACTACGTGCTCGATGGCGAGAAGACGTGGATCTCCAACGGCGGCATTGCGGACTTCTACGTGGTGTTTGCGCGCACGGGCGAAGCGCCGGGTTCGCGCGGCATCAGTGCGTTCATCGTCGAGGCCGGTACACCGGGCTTCGAGATTGCCGAGCGTATCGACGTGATTGCGCCGCACCCGCTTGCACGCCTGCGCTTTACCAACTGCCGCATTCCGGCCAGCCAGCGCGTGGGCGCGGCGGGCGAGGGCTTCAAGGTGGCGATGCGCACGCTGGACGTGTTTCGCACGTCGGTGGCGGCGGCGGCGCTGGGCTTTGCACGCCGCGCACTCGATGAAGCGCTGACGCGCGCCACCACCCGCAAGATGTTCAGCGGCGTGCTGGCCGACTTCCAGCTCACGCAGGCCAAGCTCGCACAGATGGCTACCGCCATCGACAGCGCTGCACTGCTGAGCTATCGCGCCGCATGGCAGCGCGATCAGGGACGCAACGTCACGCGCGAAGCTGCGATGGCCAAGATGACCGCCACCGAAAACGCGCAGCAGGTGATTGACGCCGCCGTGCAGATGTGGGGTGGCCTGGGCGTGGTGAGCGAGCAGCCGGTCGAACGCCTGTACCGCGAGATTCGCGCGCTGCGCATCTACGAAGGTGCGACCGAAGTGCAGCAACTCATCATCGCGCGCGAACTGCTGCGCGCGGCCAAACCTGCAGCGCACTGATACCGCCCCAAGCCAGAGACGGAGAGTTCTCCATGCCCAGCGCCCATATCGACACCTTCGCCCGTGACCGACTGCCGCCGGCGGAGCTGCAACCGGTGTATCGCTTCGACCTACCGGCATTGCAGTTTCCGGCGCAGCTCAATTGCGCGACCGAACTGCTCGACAACCGTGTCGCTGCTGGCGAAGGCGGCCGTCTCTGCATTCAGGCACCCGGCGGCATCCGCTGGACGTATGCGGATTTGCAGGCGCACGCCAACCGCATCGCCAATGTGCTGGTGCACGAGATGGGCGTGGTGCCGGGCAACCGCGTGCTGCTGCGCTCGCCCAACAGCCCGATGCTGGCGGCGTGCTGGTTTGCGGTGATGAAGGTAGGCGCGATTGCGGTGACGACCATGCCGCTGCTGCGTGCCAAGGAGCTTGGGCAGATTCTGGGCAAGGGCGAGATCGGCTTTGCGTTGTGCGATGCGCGACTGATCGATGCGTTGCGTGATGCGGTGGCGCAGGCTGCCAAGCCGGTCCGGGTGCGCTGTTTTCACGATGACACGTCAGAAGGTCTGGAAGCCGCTATGGCGCGCCAGCCGGCCACCTTCACCAACGTCGACACGGCTGCGGACGACACCTGCCTGCTTGCATTCACCTCCGGCACGACCGGTGTGCCGAAGGCTACGATGCATTTTCACCGCGACATCATGGCCATCTGCGCGTGCTGGCCGCCGCATATGTTGCAGCCGCGCGCTGACGACATCTTCATCGGCAGCCCGCCGATGGCCTTTACGTTCGGGCTGGGCGGCCTGCTGTTGTTTCCGATGAGCGTGGGCGCGTCGACAGTGCTGCTGGAGAAGGCATCGCCGAACGATCTGGTGGACGGCATCCGCACCTTTGGCGCGACCGTGCTGTTTACTGCGCCCACCACGTACCGCAACATCGCCGCGCGTGGGGATGAGTTGCGCGCCACGCCACTGCGCCGTTGCGTATCGGCCGGCGAGGCACTGCCCGTGGCGACGCGCACGCTGTGGAAGCAGGCCACCGGCATCGAGCTGATCGACGGCATTGGCGCGACGGAAATGCTGCACATCTTCATTTCCGCCGCTGATGCGGACGTGCGCCCCGGCGCGACCGGCAAGGCCGTTCCCGGCTACGTCGCGCGCGTGGTGGACGACGCAGGCAACCCCGTGCCGCCGGGCACGGTTGGCCGCCTCGCTGTGCAAGGTCCGACCGGCTGCCGCTACCTGGCGGACGACCGCCAGCGCGCTTACGTGCGCAACGGCTGGAACCTGACCGGTGACGCCTACGTGATGGACGAGGAAGGCTACTTCCACTATCACTCGCGTACCGACGACATGATCATCTCGTCGGGCTACAACATCGCGTCGCCGGAAGTGGAAGATGCGCTGATGCAGCATCCGGCCGTGGCTGAATGCGGTGTGATTGGCGTGCCGGACGAGGAGCGCGGCCAGATCGTCAAGGCCTTCGTGGTGCTGCACCCGGGCCACGAACCGGGGCCGGAGATGGTCAAGACGCTGCAGGATTTTGTGAAGCAGACGGTGGCGCCGTACAAGTACCCGCGCGCCATCGAGTTCCGCTCGGCGCTGCCGCGCAGTGAAGTCGGCAAGCTGCTGCGCTACCGACTGCGCCAGGATGACAAGTTAAGCAATTAGCCATGACGTATCACTTCGAGCGCGGCACGCGCATCCGCTTTGGCCACTGCGACCCGGCCGGCATCGTGTACTTTCCACAATACCTCGTGCTGTTCAACGGGCTGGTCGAAGACTGGTTTACCGATGGCCTGGGCGTCTCGTATGCCAACATGCTGGGTCCGCGCCGTGTCGGCCTGCCTATCGTCAAGCTGCACTGCGAGTTCAGCGCCATCAGCCGCATGGGCGACGACGTGCAGTTCAAGCTGAAGCTGGACCGGCTGGGCGGCAAATCGCTGTCGCTGTCGCTCGATTGCTGGGCGGGCGATGAACAGCGCGTGCGCTCACAGCAGGTACTGGTGTTTACCGATCTCAATACGCATCGCGCCATTGCGGTGCCGCCGGATGTGCGGCAGGCAATCGAGGCGAGCGTTCAACAACAGAACTAGAAGGAATCGCATCATGGAAGTGCTCCTCCCCCCCGGCTGGCCGCGTCCGAAAGGTTATGCCAATGGCGTGTCCGCAAGCGGGCGCATGGTCTTCGTGGCCGGCATGATCGGTTGGGATGCGCAGGGCGTGTTCCACACGGATGACCTTGCCGGACAGGTACGCCAGGCGCTGCAGAACATCGTCGAAGTGCTTGCTGCGGGCAACGCCAAGCCCGAGCACATCGTGCGCATGACCTGGTACGTGACCGACAAGAAGGCTTACGTGGCTGCGTACCCGGAAATCGGCAAGGCTTTCCGCGAGCTGATCGGCAGCTTCAGCATTGCCATGACCGCGGTGGAGGTATCGGCACTGGTGGAGGACCAGGCCAAGGTCGAGATTGAGGTCACAGCCGTGGTGCCGGACTAGGCTTGACGCACGCCGGGCGACTCCCGTTGCTTCGTACGGAGCGATTCGAACATATAGCAAATGCGTGAGAGGTCTATGACCACGCCTCGGCAGCCCGCGGAGACCTTCCTGCCGCTCTTGTGCGGGTTCGCTCCAAGCGACTTGGCCGCACGGTGCGTGATCGACTACGCTGAGGCGGCCTTGTCGTTGATAGAGCGCAGCATCTGCAGCAGCGCAGCATTGGTCTGATCCGGATGTTCCAGGTGCGGTGCGTGGCCCGCACCGGAAATCGTCGTCAACCGCGCTGCGGGATGCAGTGCCTGTGTGGCGTGCGATACGGATGACGCGTAGAGGCGACTGCATTGCCCGTACACGTGGAACAGTGGCCAGCGCGCCGCTTGCAACACCGCGCGGAAGTCCTGTCTGGCCATATCTTCCCAGAGCGCAGCGAGGGTGTGCGGCGCACACTGGCGCATCATGCGCATCACGGAGCGTGACTGCTCGGGATTCGGCTGTGCTCCTTTCGCCCATAGGCCTGCGGCCACAGGTGCGAGCAAACTGTCCCAGCGTTGCTGGATCCGGGCGGTCATCTGCCTGGCCTGTGCCATGTCATAGCGGCTGTGTAGTCCGTGTGGCCAATCCGGGCTGGTGATAAGCCTTGGTGTCATGTCGATGCTGCCGACCATGGCGATGGGCAGATCGGATTGGCTGCGCATCAACTCCCACGCAACCATCGCTCCCATCGACCAGCCGACTACGACCACTTCGTCGAGTGCAAGATGGCGTATCAATGCCGCCACATCCATCGCAAGCCCGGCAATGGTTGCGTCAGATGGCCGTAAGGCTGCAGACAAGCCGTGGCCCGCATGGTCCGGCGCAATGACGCGATAGCCCTGCGTTGCCAGCGCACGCTGCCCGTCAAACGCCTCGCCCGATACGGACCACCCATGCAGCAGTAGCACCGGCTGTCCGCTACCGGCTTCGCGCCAGCCGGGCAGGCCTGCACGAGCGGCGTGTTCTACGAAGGCAGGCGGGGTGCCGTAAGCGAGCACCGGAGACAGAACATTCACCGGCAGTTCCTTGAGAAGACGGACGGAGTTCGGCGTTGGCGTACAGGAAAGTCATCTATTGACATCCGGATTCAGGCGTTTATATCATGAAACATGAATCAGTCATCATGTTTTGCGGGCGCAATTTCGATGCCGTGCCCGTGCAGCGAGGTAGGGATGTCCCAAGTAGAAGGTGACGTAACGCAGCCCAAGACCGCGCGAGGTCAAAAGACGCGCGAGGCGTTGCTGCGCGCGTCCGAGAAGGTGTTTGGCGAGAAGGGCTACTACACGGCATCGATCTCCGAGATCACGCAGGAGGCCGACGTCGCCATGGGCACGTTCTACCTGTACTTCAAGGACAAGGAGGACGTGTTTCGTGCGCTGGTGGCGCACATGCTGCAACTGGTGCGCACGCACCTGCGCAAGCATGTCGCTGCGGCCACATCACAGATGGAAGCGGAACAGCTGGGCCTGAAGGCGTTTCTGTCATTCGTCTCTCGTCATAAGAACCTGTACCGCATCGTGCTGGATTCGTACTCGGTGGATGAGAGCATTTACCGCGGCTACTTCCAGGTGTTTGCCGATCTGTACAAGCATCGCCTTGACGACGCCGTGGCGCAGGGCGAGCTTGCGCCGGGCGACTCGGAGGTCCGTGCTTGGTGCCTGATCGGCATCAGCAATTTTCTCGGCATGCAATACGCGTTGTGGGAGAAGCCCGCATCGATGGACAAGGTGGTCGAGGCCGCGCACGACTTGATCACGCACGGGCTCGTGGCGCGATGACGACATAGACGAAAAACGGCCACCGCCACCCAGAATGCAGCGGGGCCGAACCACTCAAGGAAGGAGACAACGATGCAACGCAACCGCACGGCCATCCGTGTACTGGCACTCGCAATTGGCCTGCTGGCAGCGGCTGGCGCACTGGCCAAAGACATCAAGATCGCCCACGTCTATGACAAGACCGGCGCGCTGGAGGCCTACGCCAAACAGACACAGACCGGGTTGATGATGGGCTTGGAGTACGCCACCGGCGGCACGATGACGGTGAACGGCAACAAGCTGGTGGTGATCGAGAAAGACACCCAGGGCAAGCCCGACGTAGCCAAGGCCCAGTTGGCCGCCGCGTACAGTGACGATCGCGCCGATATTGCCGTCGGCCCCACGTCTTCCGGCACGGCGCTGGCCATGCTGCCGGTGGCGGAAGAGTACAAGAAGATCCTGCTGGTGGAGCCGGCAGTGGCCGATTCGATCACCGGCGACAAGTGGAACCGCTACATCTTCCGCACGGGCCGCAACTCATCGCAGGATGCGATTGCCAACGCGGTGGCATTGGACAAGCCGGGCGTGCAGATCGCCACGCTGGCACAGGATTACGCCTTCGGCCGCGATGGCGTGAAGGCCTTCAAGGGCGCCCTCAAGAACGCCAAGGTTGTGCATGAGGAATACCTGCCGACCAACACCACCGACTTCACCGCTGGCGCGCAGCGCTTGTTCGATTCACTCAAGGACAAGCCGGGCCGAAAGATCATCTTCATCATCTGGGCCGGCGCGGGCAACCCGTTCAAGATTGCCGACCTGGACCCGAAGCGCTATGGCATCGAGATCGCCAGCGGCGGCAACATCCTGCCCGCCATGACGGCCTACAAGAACCTGCCGGGCATGGAGGGTGCAACGTACTACTACTTCGGCATTCCCAAGAACAAGATCAACGAATGGCTGGTGTCAACGCACTACGCCAAGTTCAAGACGCCGCCCGACTTCTTTACGGCGGGTGGCATGGCGGCCGGCATTGCATTGGTGGAGGCGCTGAAGAAAACGGGTGGTGACACCAACACCGAAAAGCTGATCTCCACCATGGAGGGCATGTCGTTCGATACGCCCAAGGGCAAGATGACCTTCCGCAAGGAGGACCACCAGGCCATGCAGTCGATGTACCACTTCAAGATCAAGGTGGACCCGGCGTTTGCCTGGGGGGTGCCGGAGCTGGTGCGGGAGATCAAGCCCGAAGAGATGAACGTGCCGATCCGCAATCGTCGCTGATGCGCGCGCATGCCAACCCCACGCCCGCGCTGGAGACGCGCGGACTGACGATCCGCTTTGGCGGCCATGTGGCCGTCAACGCGGTGTCTTGCGCGTTCCGGCCGGGCGAGCTGACGTGCATCGTCGGCCCCAATGGCGCGGGCAAGACGACGTACTTCAATCTGATCTCGGGTCAGCTGCCGCCCACGGCGGGGCAGATTCTGCTCAACGGTGAAGACGTGACGCGCATGCCGGTATCGGCCAAGACGCGCCGCGGTATCGGCCGCGCATTCCAGCTCACGAGCCTGTTCCCGAACCTGCCGGTGTTGGAGAACGTTCGGTTGGCCGTCCAGGCGCACCAGCATCGCGGGCTGGACCTCTTCTCGGTATGGAGCAGCCATCGCGCCATCCGCGAAGAAGCGCTGGCCTGCCTGGAGCGCGTGGCATTGACCGACAAACGCAATCAGCCGGTGGCATCGCTGTCGCATGGGGATCAACGCAAGCTGGAGGTGGCCATCCTGCTCGCGCTCAAACCGCGCATCTTCATGTTCGATGAGCCGACTGCGGGGATGAGCGTGGACGAGGTGCCGGTGATTCTCGACCTGATCCATGAGATCAAGCAGGACACGAGCAAGACCGTGCTGCTGGTGGAACACAAGATGGATGTGGTGCGCTCATTGGCAGACCGCATCATCGTGCTGCACAACGGCACGCTGATGGCCGATGGCGATCCAGCCGAGGTAATTGCGTCGCCCATCGTGCAGCAGGCGTATCTGGGCACTGCTGAAGTGGTCGCGGAAGCTGCGCCGGAGGTGGCCCATGGTTGAGGCCGTTACCCAAGGCATGCCCATCCTGCGCCTGGCAGACGTGCAGACCCACATCGGGCCGTATCACATCCTGCATGGCGTGGACCTTGAGGTGCCGCGCGGCGGTGTGACGATGCTGCTGGGCCGTAACGGCGCGGGCAAGACTACCACGCTGCGCACCATCATGGGTTTGTGGCAGGCCAGCGCGGGCAAGCTTGAATTCGATGGTGTCGACATCACGAAGCGGCACACGCCGGCCATTGCCCAGCTTGGCATTGCGTATGTGCCGGAGAACATGGGCGTGTTTGCCGACCTGACCGTTGCCGAGAACATGCGGTTGGCCGCGCGCGGCGGCCCTGTCGACGAGCAACGGCTCGACTGGGTCTTTCGTATGTTTCCGGCGCTCAAGATTTTCTGGCACCAGCGCGCGGGCGTGCTGTCAGGTGGGCAGAAGCAGATGCTGTCGGTGGCGCGCGCCATCATCGAACCGCGCAAGCTGCTGATCGTTGACGAGCCCACCAAGGGGCTGGCGCCGGCCATCATCCAGAACATGATTGCCGTGTTCAGAGAATTGAAGCAGACCGACGTTTCCATTCTGCTGGTGGAACAGAACTTTCATATGGCGAAGTCAGTGGGCGACACGGTGGCCGTGATGGATAACGGCAAGATCGTGCACGCCGGCCGCATGGCCGCATTGGCTGAAGACGAGGCGTTGCAGCAGCGGCTGCTTGGCCTATCACTGGCGGCGCATCAATGAGCGGCCTTGCCATGGAACCACAGCGCTCTGCGGAGCCGACACCGATGACGACTTCCACTGCCTTGCCGAGCACTGCCGCTGCGCCAGCCAACCTGCCCGAGGTCAGGCTCGACTGGATGCCGCTGGTGCTTGCGCCACTGCTCATGTTGGCCGCGCTACCGATGGTCGGCAGTACGTCGACGTGGCTCACGCTCACCGTGGCGGGGCTGGCGATGGGCATGATCATCTTCGTGGTGTCGTCGGGCCTGACGCTCGTGTTTGGTCTGATGGATGTACTCAACTTCGGACACGGCGCGTTCATTGCGCTGGGCGCGTATGTGGCGGCGTCGGTGCTGCTGCCCATGCAGGCGTGGGTAGAAGCAGACAGCCTGCTGCTCAACCTGGGCGTGTTTGCGCTGGCCATTGCGGCGGCCATGGTGGCTGCTGGCGCGGTCGGCCTGTTCTTCGAGCGCGTGGTGGTGCGCCCGGTGTATGGGCAGCATCTCAAGCAGATCCTCATCACCATGGGCGGCATGATTGTTGCCGAGCAGCTCATCAAGGCCATCTGGGGCCCGGAAACGATTGCGCTACAGGCGCCCGCCACCTTCCGTGGTGCCGTGCTGCTGGGCGATGCAGCCATCGAAAAGTTCCGGCTGATCGCCGTGGTGCTGGGGCTGGTGATCTTTGTGGCGATGCTGCTGGTGCTCAACCGTACGCGCATCGGCCTGCTGATCCGCGCCGGGGTGGAAAACCGCGAGATGGTGGAGTCGCTCGGTTACCGCATCCGCAGGCTGTTCATTGGCGTGTTTGTGGTGGGGGCGGCGCTGGCGGGGCTGGGCGGCGTGCTGTGGGGGCTGTATCAGCAGAACATCACGGCGGCGATTGGCGCGCAGGTCAATGTGCTGATCTTCATCGTCATCATCATCGGCGGGCTGGGGTCAACCACCGGCTGCTTCATCGGCGCGGTACTGGTGGGGTTGATGGCCAACTACACGGGGTTCCTGTTCCCGAAGGTGGCGCTGTTCTCGAACATTCTGCTGATGATGCTGATCCTGCTGTGGCGGCCGCAGGGTCTGTATCCGGTGGCCAAGCGTTGAGGAGGGCGGCATCATGATCCGAATGCTTTCTGGTGATCTGCCCCGCAGCCGCGTGCTGACCGTGTTGCTGGCCATCATCCTGCTGGCGTTGCTGTGCGCACCGTTCGTGTTTCCTGGCGCGCGCGCGCTCAATATGGCGGCCAAGATCTGCATTTTTGTCGTGCTGGTTGCGAGCTACGATTTGCTGCTCGGCTATACCGGTGTGGTCTCGTTCGCACACACGATGTTCTTCGGCATCGGCGGCTACGGTGTGGCGATTGCCATGTCCAACATGGCGCCGGGATGGGGTGCGCTGGCGGTGGGCGCGCTGGGGGCGGTGGTGGTGTCGGCGGTGCTGGCTTTTGTGATCGGGCTGTTTTCGCTGCGAGTGCGGGCGATCTTCTTTGCCATGATCACGCTGGCGGTGGCCACGGCGTTTGCGACGCTGGTCTCGCAACTCTCCGACTGGACGGGCGGTGAGGACGGCCTGACATTCAAGGTGCCCGACGTGTTCACACCGGGCTTCTCGTTGGGCGACACAGAATGGTTTGGCGTGCCGCTCAACGGCAAGCTGCTGTCGTACTACTTCGTGCTGGTATGCGCGGCGGTATTGTTCCTGATGCTGCTTCGGTTGGTGAACTCGCCGTTCGGGCGCGTACTGCAGGCCATTCGCGAGAACGACTTCCGCGCCGAGGCCATCGGCTATCGCACCGTGGTCTATCGCACCGTGTCGACTGTGCTCTCCGCCGTGTTTGCGGCGCTGGCCGGCGTGCTGATGGCGCTCTGGCTGCGCTACAACGGGCCGGATACGTCGTTGTCGTTCGAGATCATGGTCGACATCCTGCTGATCGTGGTGATCGGAGGGATGGGCACGCTGTACGGCGCCATCATCGGCACGACGCTATTCCTGCTTGCGCAGACGTATCTGCAGGATGTGATGAAGCTCGCCAGCGATGCGACCGCGGCCGTGCCGCTGCTCTCGAACCTGCTGCATCCGGATCGTTGGCTGCTGTGGCTGGGGCTGCTGTTTATCCTGAGCGTGTACTACTTTCCACAGGGCGTAGTGGGGCGGCTGCGTGGTCAGTCGGGCGGCCACGATACACACGAGATCACGTCATAACGGAGCCCTCGATATGATCGTCGTCGATTGGCTGCACAAGAACGCCCAGCACATGCCCGACAAGGTGGCGTTGGTGGACGTTGACGCCGGCCGCTGTGTGACCTATCGACAGTTCGACGAACGGGCGAGCCGGTTTGCCGAGGTACTGACACAACAACTGAAGCTGCTGCCTGGTACGCGGGTGGCCGTGCTGGCACACAACAGCGCCGCATATTTCGAAATGCTGTACGGCTGTGCGAAGGCTGGCATGGTGATGGTCTGCCTGAACTGGCGCCTGCCGGTGCCGGAGTTGCTGCCGATCCTGCAGGACTGCACGCCGGACGTGCTCGTGGCAGGCGACGGCTTTGTCGATGTGGCCGCAGACTTGCAGCGCGCGCTGCCCGTGCGTGTGCTGTATCTCACAGGTACGCAGCCCATCGATGCCCCCGCGGATTGGGTCGAGTTCGAAACCGCGTTGGCTGCGGCGTCCGGCAACGTCATCGAGATGCCGTGTCGTGACGAACATGCCGTGTGGCACCTGCTTTACACGTCAGGCACCACGGGCCGTCCGAAGGGTGTGATCCAGACCTACGGCATGGTGTTCTTCAACGCCGTCAACGCCATGCTCGCCAACAAGATCACGCGCGACGACGTGTTCCTCAACGTGCTGCCGTTCTTCCATACGGGCGGGCTGAACCTGTACGCCAATCCGGTGTTGCACGCTGGTGGCACGGTCCACATCCTGCGGCAGTTCGATGCACAGGTGACGCTCGACAAGCTTGATCGTCGCTCGGGCGAAGGCATCACGATGTTCTTCGCGGTGCCCTCTGTGTACCTGTTCCTGAGCCAGCATCCTGGTTTTGCGAGGGCGGATTTTTCAACCGTCCGCAGCATGGCCGCGGGTGGCTCGCCGGTGCCGCAACCGCTGTTGCAGGCATACCTGGATAAGGGGGTGACCATCTGCTTCGGCTTTGGCATGACAGAAACCGGCCCCACCGTGTTTGTCTGCGATGAAGCCACGGCGCGCCGCAAGATCGGCACCATTGGCAAGCCTGTCGGCTCGATGCTCACGCGCGTGGTCGACCCATTGGGCAAGGATGTTGCCCCAGGCGAGCGTGGCGAGTTGCTGATCAAGGGCCCGGGCATCACCCCCGGCTACTGGAACATGCCGGAGGCCACAGCTGCAACCATCCGCGATGGCTGGCTGCACTCCGGCGACATTGCCTACATCGATAGCGACGGCGACTACTACATCGTCGACCGCGCAAAAGACATGTTCATTTCCGGCGGCGAGAACGTCTACCCCGCTGAAGTCGAGAACGTTCTGTTCCAGCTTCCTGCGATAGCCGAGGCCGCGGTCATTGGCGCGCCGGACACGCGTTGGGGCGAAGTCGGGGTGGCGATGGTGGTGGTACGCGCTGGTGCCGCGCTCGATGCAGACAGCGTCATCACCCATTGCAAGGCGCAACTGGCAGGCTACAAGGTCCCGCACCATGTGCGCTTTATCGACGCACTGCCGCGCACGCCTTCCGGCAAGGTGGAGAAGCACAAGCTGCGTGCGCAATTCGCGGCGCACTGAGGCTGCGAGCCTTCAACGAATTCGGAGTGTCATCCATGCTGCAATCCAGTGTGCGCGTGCTCACGCAGTTGGACTTCAATCGCTTTGCCGCGCTCTCGCACGACGACAACCCGATCCATTGCGACCCCGCGTTTGCCAGAACCACGCACTTTGGTGCGACCGTTTCGCACGGCATGTTCCTGTTCTCGCTGATGAGCGCGCAGATGACGCGTAGCTTTGCGCAGCCCGTGCTGCCTATCACACAGACGTTGATGTTTCCGCGCCCCACCTTCGTGGCCGATGGCGTGGTGGCGGCCCTGACGCCGCAGCCATCGCCAGGCCCCGGTGCAGTTGCACTTGGTACCGAGATCCGTTGCCTGGAGCGTACCGGTGATGTGCCCAGCGACCCTGCCGCACAGGTGACCGCAAGCGGCCAGGCACACGTGCTGCTCGATGCAAACGCTGGTGAGCTGACGGATCAGGGCGCTTTCATATTTGCCAATGCTGCCGTGCAGCCCCCGGGCGATGCCGCGTTATACCGCTTGCGCGTTGGGCAGTCGGCTCAGACAACCCGGGCCTTCACGACGGCGGACATAGCCGAATACGCCGCGCTGTCTGGTGACGGCAATCCGTTCTATACCGATACCGCGTTTGCACGCGCGCGCGGCTTCGACGGCGCGCTGGTGCCGCTGCCGTTGCTGGGGGGCATGTTTTCCGATTTGCTCGGCACGCGCTTGCCTGGGCGCGGGACCGGCTGGATGAAGCAGGTGCTGCGCCTGTGTTCGGCCGCGCGTGTTGGCGAACCGCTTACCGCGTCAGTACGCATCGTACGGCTACGTGCCGACAAAGAGCTGGTCAATCTAGCGGCTGACGTGCATGGCGCCGATGGCCGAATCGTGGTGCAAGGCGAGGCGCTGGTGCTGGTGCGCAATCTTGAAGACAAACCTACTGAAATTGCCGCGTAGCTCGACGTGAGCTGTCTCGTTGCAGAAGGATGCTTTGAACAAAACATCAATAACAGGGAGGCACGATGAAAACGATGCAGAGCAAGGAAAGAGGCCGCCGATTGCGCGGCCCACTGCTGATGGCGATGGCCGCGTCCGGCGCGATAGGCCTGGCAAGCTGCGGCGGGAGCAATGACAACAACCCCACACCGAGCAACGTCAAACCGTCGTTTGTCGGCACCGTAACGGTCACGCATTTCGACGGTGTGAGTAACGATCTGTTGACGGCCGGGCTGGGCGCATCGGGGCTGGCATCGGCCACGGCACCCACCGTGGCCAACGCCACCGCCCCGACAGCAACCGAGTTGCGGCGCCTGGCCATCTACAACAACTATCGTGCGCTGGTCGATACCAATGCCAAGGGCGGCTATGGCACGCTCTACGGCCCGAATGTCGATGCCAGCGGCAACGTCACGTCGGGCAGCGGCATGGTGGCGGGCGTGGAATACGTTGCCTATTCCGACGATGGCTCCGGCCAGCAGAACGTGGTGCTGCTGGTGCAGATTCCTGACGCCTTCGATGCGGCCAACCCGTGCATCATCACGGCCACGTCGTCAGGATCGCGTGGCATCTACGGCGCGATCTCGACGGGTGAATGGGGGCTTAAGCGCAAATGCGCCGTCGCCTATACGGATAAGGGTACTGGTGCCGGCCCGCATGACCTGGCTACCGATACCGTGCCGCTACAGGATGGCACGCGCACCTCGCGCGCGGCCGCCGGCAGCAAGGCGCAGTTTGCCGCGCCGCTTGCCGATACCCGGCTGGCCGCGTTCAACCTCGCGACGCCAAACCGGCTGGCATTCAAGCACGCACATTCACAGCGCAACCCCGAGAAGGATTGGGGCCGCTTCACGCTGCAAGCCGTGCAGTTTGCGTTCTGGGCCATCAATGACAAGCTCGGCGGCTCCACTGCGCTCACCGGCAGCGCGCTGCCAGTGCGCCCCGACAACACCATCGTCATCGCCTCCAGTGTGTCCAATGGCGGCGGCGCGGCCATTGCTGCAGCGGAACAGGACACCACGAACCTGATCGACGGCGTGGCCGTGGGCGAGCCCGGGCTGAACCTGCCGGCATCGGCCAATGTGCAGGTGCAACGCGGCGGCGTGACGCTGCCAGTAACCGGCAAGCCGCTGTTCGACTACGTGAGCTATGCCAACGAATTCCGGCTGTGCGCGGCGTTGTCGACCAGCGTGTCGAGCGCGCCTACGCAGTCGTTCTTCGCCGGCAATGTAGGCTGGCCGGCCAGCGTGCAAGCCAACCGCTGTGCGGCGCTGCACGCCAATGGCTTGCTGTCGGCCACCACCACAGCCGCGCAAGCAGACGAAGCGCTGCAGAAGATGCGTGCCTACGGCTGGGAGCCTGAGTCCGATCTCGTGCACGCCTCGATGGCGTATTTCGAAATCGATCCGTCGGTTGCCACCACGTTCGGCAACGCGCTGGCCCGCGCCAGCGTGTTCGACAACCTGTGCAACTTCAGTTTTGCCGCGGTTGATGCCACGTTTCACCCGACTGCGGTCAACGCCACGGTGCTCGCGCAACTCGCCGCCACCGGCAACGGCGTTCCGCCCACCACCGGCGTTCAGTTGATCAACAACCTTGCGCAGGGTGGTGCCACGCAAAGCAAGCAATCGGTCGACTCCTCCGGCACGCAGGCGGCCAACCTGGACGGTGCGCTGTGCCTGCGCAACCTGTTGACCGGCGCAGATGCTGCTTCGCAGGCGCTGCAGTTGGGTATTTCGCAGACATTGCGCACCGGCAACCTGGGTGGCCGGCCAGCCCTGATCGTGCAGGGTCGCAATGATGCGCTGCTGCCGGTCAATCATGGTGCGCGGCCGTATCTGGGGCTCAACGCGCAGGTCGACACGGGCAGCAAGCTGTCGTACATCGAAGTGACCAACGCGCAGCACTTTGATGGCTTTATCGACCTCGTGCCCGGGTACGACACCCTGTTCGTGCCGCTGGTGCTGTATGAACAACGCGCGCTGGATGCGGTGTACGCCAACCTGAAGAACGGCACACCGCTGCCGCCCTCGCAGGTGGTGCGTACGACGCCGCGTGGCGGTACGGCGGGCTCGGCTCCGGCCATTGCCGCCAGCAATGTGCCGAACTTCACGAATACGCCGGCAGCGGCCGACCGCATCTCGGTCAGCGTCTCGGGTGGGGTGGCAACCGTGTCTGTACCCAACTGATTCTGATCCGACACAGGGCGTTCCATCACGGAGGCCGCCCTGATGCTGCCCTGAGCGCTTGATACACCCGCGCTCAGGGCGCTTCTTCACCGATTTTTCCATCGCTGATCCATGCCGTATCCCGCGCGTTCATTCGCTGAAACATGAATCATGTGTCATATAAAAAGAGCGCCACAGCGACGTGGTGAGGGGGCCCTCACCGCGCGTTAGTTGTCGTTGCAGTGAAGGCAGCAAAGCAAGACCACCTCAACAGGAGAGAGACACCATGAAACATCCATACGGGTATCGATGGCATTGGCTTTACGCGCTGGTCGTCACGCTGATGACCGCGCTGGCAACGTTCTCAGCGCACGCGGCGGTCACCGCCGGCCCGGGAGCCTGGAGCAGCCAACAAACCTGGGCCGCGGACACGGTCAACGGCGGCAACCTGACGGGCTACTTCTATTGGCCGGCCAGTCAGCCAACCACACCCAACGGCAAGCGCGCCTTGGTGCTGGTGTTGCATGGTTGCCTGCAAACGGCGTCCGGCGACGTGATCGATAACGCCAATGGTGCCGGCTTCAACTGGAAGACCATTGCCGAGCAATATGGCGCTGTCATCCTGGCACCCAATGCCACTGGCAACGTCTACAGTAACCACTGCTGGGACTACGCCAACACGTCGCCCAGCCGCACGAGCGGGCACGTGGGTGTGCTGCTGGATCTGGTCAATCGCTTTGTCACCAACTCGCAATACGCGATCGACCCGAACCAGGTGTATGTAGCCGGCCTGTCTTCCGGCGGCGGCATGACGATGGTGTTGGGCTGTATCGCGCCGGACATTTTTGCGGGCATCGGCATCAACGCTGGCCCGCCGCCCGGAACCACCACCTCGCAGATCGGCTATGTGCCTTCCGGCTACACCGCCACAACGGCGGCCAACAACTGCAAGGCATGGGCGGGCTCAAACGCGAGCAGCTTCAATACGCAGATTGCCGGCGCCGTGTGGGGGACGTCGGACTACACCGTGGCGCAGGCGTATGGCCCGATGGACACCGCAGCTTTCCGCCTGATTTACGGTGGCACCTTTACGAAGGGGGCGACGGTCTCGATTTCGGGTGGCGGCACCAATACGCCCTATACCGATAGCAACGGCAAGCTTCGCACGCATGAGATCTCGGTCTCGGGCATGGCCCACGCATGGCCGGCCGGTACTGGTGGCGACAACACCAACTACGTTGATGCCACGCACATCAACTACCCGGCCTTTGTCATGGACTACTGGGTGAAGAACAACCTGCGCGCAGGCAGCGGGCCGGTGCAGTCGGGCAGCACGCCCACGGGCCTGACGGTGACGGGCACGACCACCACGACCGTTTCGCTGTCGTGGAATGCGGTGACCAACGCGACCAGTTACAACGTCTACCGCAACGGCAGCAAGGTCGGTTCATCCACCTCAACGACGTATACCGACTCGGGCTTGATTGCGGGCACCTCCTACAGCTACACCGTGACCGAGATCGACCCGACGGCGGGTGAAAGCGCACAGTCGTCCGCCGTGTCGGCCAAGACGCAATCAAGCTTTGCCTGCACGGCCACCACGGCCAGCAACTACGCTCACGTGCAGGCTGGGCGAGCGCACGACAGCGGTGGCATCGCCTACGCCAACGGCTCCAACCAAAGCATGGGCCTGGACAACGTGTTCTACACGACCACGCTTGCGCAGACGGCAGCCGGCTACTACGTCATCGGAAACTGCCCGTAAGGCAGCGCCGACACGGCCTAGCGATTGCCAAACGGATCGGTCCCAAGTGTGCTCAGCAGCGGCTGAACGGAGTTGGGGCCGGTTCCACGCAGTACGGTCTGGATACGCCAGGTGCAGCGACGTCAGTTCATGTTCCGTGGTTGCCGTTGCGTCTGCAATTTCGGGTTGCGGACGCAATGGCAACGATTTAACTCGGCCAAAAGGGAGGGGGCTAGAACGCTTGCGAGTATGCGTTGACGCGCTATTCGCCGAGCCGGTTTCTACCCCGGAGCCGGCCGGGGAGCCTTAGTGGCGGAGTGGACTCGCCCTTGCCGGGCTGGCCTTGACGTGTCGAGGTGCGTCTTCGGGCACCGGGGTCAAGGGGCAGTGCTGAGCGTGAGGCGCCTGACCCAAGCCGCTATGCGCGAAGGTGCACTTTGCAAGATGTCAGGGTGCTTGCCGGTCTGCATCAACATGCGCCGGGTTTTGCTGCCGAATAAGCGACTCAATTCCGATTCAAAAGACACGGAAAGCGGTCAAAACCGCTGCATTTCATTGACGTTGCTTCACGTGAAGCGTTTCATGTAAGTCAACCAGCGCTTGCATGGAGACGCATGTGCAACACGAAGACAATACAGCCCCCCGGTACAGAAGTGGCGCGGCCGCTCGCATGGCTAGGATGCCCGTCTCCACGCTGCGGGTGTGGGAACAGCGCTATGGCGTGATTTCGCCGGCCAAGTCGGAGTCGGGCCAGCGCCTGTATTCCGGTGAAGACGTCAGGCGGCTGACGCTTTTGCGGTCGCTGGTGAGTCAGGGGCACGCCATCGGCGCGATCGCCCACGCCGACAGCGCCGAGCTTGAGCAACTGCTCGAAACGTCGCGGGCGGCCGAGGAGGCGGGGCCGCTTGCAGCCCACGCGGCGATCTCGCTCGCCGTCTGCGGCCCGTTGCTGGCAGAGCGCGTGCGGCGCAGGAGGAGCACGCTCGCGTCGCTTGGCATTGAGCCGGTCACCGAACTGCCTGCAGTGGATGGGCAAGGGCGACTGGATTTGCCACCGGACACCGACGCCCTGATTGTCGAAGCCGCCTCTCTGCAACCCGAGACAGCGCAAGCCATTCTGGCGGCGGCGCGCGGCGCCGGGACCAGCGCGGTTGGGGTGATCTACAGTTTTGGCACGGTTCGCGCCACTGACATGCTGCGGGCGGCTGGTGTGCGGCTGTATCGGGAGCCGAATGCGCACAGCGAGCTTGACCAAGTCCTGCATGAGTTGACGCAGCTCGTGCGTGTCGATGCGGTCTACGGAAAGCTCGAACCCCTGCGGCGCAGTGCGCGTCGGTTTACCGATCGCCAGTTGGAAATCTTTGCCAACGCATCGCAGACGATCGCCTGCGAATGTCCGCGCCATCTCGTTGACCTCATCCGGCAACTGGATGCGTTTGAGCGATTCAGCGACGGCTGTGCCGTGCGCTCCACGTTGGACGAGCAACTTCACCGGCATCTCGGTGACGTCGCTAACCGTGCCCGCTTGATGCTCGAAGACGCAATGGAATTTGCCATCCGCGCCGAGACGCTGCATCCACCCGCGAGTTAGTTGCGTATATGTGCTCAGGAACACTCCTGAGCCGGCATGGGTGGTGAGTGCACCGCCGCTTTCGGAGGTAACTGCAATGAAGCTAACTTTGGATCCGCCCGGGTTTTCCGGGGCGGTTGGCAGCGTGCCGCTTTCTGTTCGCATTCGGGAACGGTTGATGAGCGCTGGGCACCGCTTTCACGCCAATGACAACATCGCCGCCCACCTGCGCGATGGCGAACTCGACCTTCTTCAGGTCGAAGTGGAAGAGCGCCTGCAGGCCGTGCTGCGCGCGCTGGTCATCGACGTGGAACAAGACCACAACAGCCGCGAAACCGCCCGCCGCGTGGCCAAGATGTTCGTGCGGGAGGTGTTTGCGGGGCGCTATGTCGCGGCACCTGAGGTGACGGCGTTTCCGAATGTGGAGCGGCTCAACGAACTGATGGTGGTCGGGCCGCTGCGGGTGCGCAGCGCGTGCTCGCACCATCTGTGTCCGGTCATGGGGCGCGCGTGGGTTGGCGTCATGCCCAGTCAGGATTCCCAGTTGATCGGGCTGTCCAAGTACGCCCGGCTGATCGACTGGGTCATGCGCCGCCCGCAGATCCAGGAAGAAGCCATCAAACAGATTGCTGACTTGCTGGAAGACCGGATGGCGCCCGACGGTCTGGCGGTCGTGCTGGAGGCGGAGCACTACTGCATGCACTGGCGCGGCACGCAGGACGACGAGTCGCGCATGGTGAGCAGCGTGATGCGCGGGGTGTTCCTGACAGATCCGAGCCTGCGGCGCGAATTTCTCGCGCTGCTGCCCGGCCGCAATGGCGGATGAGCATCCAACGACCTGAAGAGGCCTAGCCTTGAAGATTCTCCAGCTCCCAGCAAAACGCATCGCGGTGGTCGGCTCGGGCATTTCCGGGCTGGCAGCGGCGCATTTTCTCGCCAAGCACCACGCCGTGACGCTGTTTGAGGCAGCTCCCCGGCTGGGCGGCCATACCAACACCGTTGATATTGAGGAAAGCGGACAGGTATTCGGTGTCGACACGGGCTTCCTTGTGTTCAACGCGCGCACGTACCCCAACCTGATTGCCCTGTTTGACGAGCTGGGCGTGGCGCATTGCGAAAGCGACATGTCGTTCAGCGTGTCGGTGGACGGCGGCGCGCTGGAGTGGGCCGGTACCAGCCTGGGCACGGTGTTTGCGCAACCACGCAACCTGGTGTCGGCGCGGTTCCTGTCGATGTTGGGTGACATTCTGCGTTTCAATCGGCAGGCGCATGCCAACCTGGCGGTTGCGCGCAACGAGCGCCACAGCCTTGGCGCGCTGCTGGCTGCCGGCCGCTATGGCGAACCATTCTGTGCCCACTATCTGTTGCCCATGGCAGCGGCAATCTGGTCTACGCCGAGCCGCGACATCCTCTCATTTCCGGCAGAAACGTTCCTGCGGTTTTGCCTCAATCATGGCTTGTTGCAGATCTTCAACCGGCCACGCTGGCGTACCGTCAGAGGCGGTGCGCGCAGCTATGTGCAGGCAATCGCCCAGCGGCTGGCGGACGTGCGCGTCGCCACGCCGGTCCGCGGCATCCGCCGCGCCCTCGGCCATGTCGACGTGCGGACTGATTCCGGCACCGAACGCTACGACGCCGTGGTGCTCGCAACGCACGCACCGCAGACGTTGCGCCTGCTCGACGATGCAACCGACGACGAGCGTGCTGTGCTGGGTGCGTTCCGCTACCAGCCCAACACCGCGTTCCTGCACCGCGATACCCGCCTGCTGCCGCGTCGGCGCCGTGTGTGGTCGGCGTGGAACTATCTCGATGCGCCGCGGGTGGAGGCAGCGGGTGCCGCACCGTGCGTCAGCTATCTGCTGAACCAGCTCCAACCGTTGCCGGTGGCAACACCCGTGGTTGTGACGCTGAATCCGCCAGCCCCGCCGGCGCCGGAGCTGGAGTATCAGCGCTTCGCTTATGAGCACCCGGTGTTCGATCAGCCGGCCATCGACGCGCAGGCCCGCTTGCCAGCACTCCAAGGTCGCAGCGGCACCTGGTTTGCCGGCGCGTGGACGGGCTACGGGTTTCATGAAGACGGGCTCAAGTCGGCCCTGCGCGTGGCGGCTGACTTCGGCTGCGAACCGGCCTGGGCACAGGTGACGCCATGATCGGCGACGCAGCACTTCTCGTCGGCCAAGTCATGCACCATCGCCTGCGGCCGGTGGCCAATCGCTTTGTCTACCCGGTATTTGCCGTGCGCGTGAAGCTCTCGGCGCTGGGCAGGCTGACGGGCACGTGGTTCGGTGTGGATTGCCTGCGGCCGTTGTCACTGCGCACACGTGACTACGGCCCGCGTGACGGCACCGATCTGCTTGTTTGGATACGTGGCGTGCTGCGCGAGGCTGGCTTGCCTGCCGATGGCGAGGTCTGGTTGCAGACCTTCCCGCGCGTTGCCGGCTGGATGTTCAACCCCGTCTCGTTCTGGTATTGCCACGACGCGGCCGGCACGTTGCGCGCGGTGCTGGCCGAGGTCAACAACACATTCGGGCAGCACCATCGCTACCTGCTCTGCGCTCAGGACGGTGGGTCCATCGGCACCGATACCGTGCTGACGTGCCGCAAGCAGCTCCATGTCTCGCCCTTCTGCTCGGTTGAGGGCGGTTATCAGTTCCGCTTTACCGAGACCCCTGCAACGGCGCTGGTGCGCATCGACTACCACGACTGCGACGGCCTGTTGCTGCACACCGCCATTGGCGGGCGCCTGCAGCCCTTCGATGCCAGCCACCTGCGCCGCGCGTTGTTGCGGCAGCCGTTGCTGGCGTTGCAGGTCATCGGCCGCATTCATTGGCAGGCGCTTCGCCTGTGGATGAAGGGGGTGCCCTTCCTGGGCAGCCACCCGCGCAACCCATCTTCCTCTCTGGAGCCCCCTCGATGACTGCCGCACATTCTTTGGCGTGGGTACCGCCACATGTTCCCGCCGGTGGCCGCCTGTTCGTGGCGCTGGCATCCCGCATGCGTCACGGTCTGCTGCACCTCATCACGCCGGATGGGGAGGTGCTGATCGGCGACGCTGCCTCGCCGCTGTCTGCGGATCTGCGCATCGTCGACTGGCGTGCCTGCGCGCGCATCCTGCGCAGTGGCGATGTGGGCTTTGCCGAGGCATATCGCGATGGATGGGTCGAGACAAGTCATCTGTCGAACTTGCTGCGCCTGGCCATCAGGAATGCAGCCACACTGGAACAGGCAATTTTCGGGAATGCGCTGGCGCGTTCTGTCCTGCGCCTGCGCCATCTGCTGCGTCCCAATAGTCGCAAAGGCAGTCGGCGCAACATCCATTTGCACTACGACCTGGGTAACGATTTCTACCGGCTTTGGCTGGACGAGGGCATGGCGTATTCGTCCGCGTGGTTCAACGGCCGTCTTCAGGATGGCCTGGCCGATGCGCAGGCTGCCAAGTATCGGCGCGTGTGCGATCTGCTCAAACTCGGGCCCGGCATGGACGTGCTTGAAATCGGCTGCGGCTGGGGCGGCCTGATGGAGATGGCCTGTGCGCGCGGCGCCCGGGTGCACGGCATCACGCTGTCGGAAGAGCAGCGTCGCTACACGGCCGAGCGCCTCGCGGGCGAGCCGCGCGCCCAAGTCGAGCTGCGCGACTACCGTGACCTGAAGACCGCGTACGACGCCATCGCGTCCGTCGAGATGTTTGAGGCGGTGGGCGAGGCTTACTGGTCAACCTACTTCAAGACGCTGGTGCGCTGTCTGCGTCATGGAGGCCGGGCCCTTATTCAGAGCATCACCATTGATGAGGCGCACTTCGAGCGCTATCGCGCCGGCACGGATTTCATCCAGCAGTTCATCTTCCCCGGCGGCATGCTGCCCAGCCGGGAGCGCTTTGTGCGCCTGGCCGAGCAACACGGTCTGCAACTGGTGGATCGCCTGGACTTCGGCCCCGATTACGCAGAGACGCTGCGCCGCTGGAGTCAGCGTTTCGAGGCGCAGCTGGACGCAGTGCGCGCGCTCGGCTTCGATGAGTCCTTCATCCGCATCTGGCGTCTGTACTTCGCCTATTGCGAAGCCGGCTTTGACGAGGGGCGCATCGGTGTGTCGCAGTTCCTGCTGGAACGGGGGTGACCATGTCGGTATGGAGTGCCGCTCTCGTCGCGCTGTTGGTTCTGGTGGCAGTGTTCAGTGCCGTGTGGGCGTGGCAGTTGAGCAACGAGAATGCTGGCATGGTCGACCCGGTGTGGGCGTTCTCGCTCGGCCTGGTGGCACTCATCTATGCGTGGCTGGGCACAGGTTCGGTGCAGGCGCGCGTGCTGGTCGGCGTGGGCGGTGCGGTATGGGGGTGCCGCCTCGGCTGGCATCTGTGGCGCCGCAATGCTGGCAAACCAGAAGATGCGCGGTACAGAAAACTGCGCCAGGAGTGGGGCGCGGCGGCATCGCGCAACATGTTTGGCTTCTTTCAGCTGCAGGCAGCGGTGTCGATGCTTCTGTCGATTGCGTTTGCGGTGCCGAGCTACCGGCCTGATACACCGAGCGCGATCGCCGTGGTGGTGGCCGTCGCGCTGTGGCTGGTCTCCGTGGGCGGAGAGGCGCTGTCAGATCAGCAACTGCGCAGGTTTGTCGCAGATCCGGCCAACCACGGCAAGACCTGTCGAACTGGGCTGTGGCGCTATTCGCGGCATCCCAACTACTTTTTCGAATGCGTGCACTGGCTGGCCTATATGCCGCTCGCGGTTGGGGCGCCGTGGGCGTGGCTCACGCTGCTTCCACCGGTCGTGATGGCTTGGCTGCTCGTGAAGGTTTCCGGTATTCCCATGCTGGAAGCCCATATGCAAGCCACGCGCAACGACTATGCCGAATACGTTCGCACGACGAGCGTCCTGATTCCCTGGCCACCGCGCCACTGACTTGCAGAGTTTGAGGAGACCTGACATGACGGTGCTATCCACGCCCACGATGCCCACTCCGGAGGTGGCGCAGCCGCGCGACGGCTGGCTCATTCAATGCTGCGAGCGCGGTTGGCTGCCTGATGGACTTGTCCGTGGCGGGATGCGCAGCCTCATGCGTCAGCGCCTGGAAGACGAGGGCATTGGCAACGGCGAACTGCGCTCGCGGCGCTTGAATGCGCTGCTCGACGAGCTGCGCGCCAGCCCCATTGCGATCGAGACGGACGCGGCGAATACCCAGCACTATGAGTTGCCGCCCGCATTTTTTGAGGCCCATCTCGGGCCTCAATTGAAGTACTCCTGCGCGCTGTACCCGACCGGAACCGAAACGCTCGCCCAGGCCGAAGAGGCAATGTTCGAGTGCTATGCCGAACGGGCCGGTCTGGCGGATGGTCAGTGCATTCTCGACCTGGGATGCGGCTGGGGTTCGCTCTCGCTATGGATGGCCAAGCGCTATCCCAACGCGCGCATCGTGGCGCTGTCCAACTCGCAGGGCCAGCGCCGCTGGATCGAAGCGCGCGCCGCCGAGCGCGGCCTGACCAACCTGAATGTGCACACCGGCAACATTGTCGATTTCGAGTTTGCCGAGATGCCCGCGGGCGGCCGCTTTGACCGCGTCGTGTCGATCGAGATGTTCGAGCACATGAAGAACTACGGCCTGTTGCTCGCCAAGGTTGCGCGGTGGATGCGCCCGGATGCGGCGCTGTTCGTGCACATCTTTGCGCACCGCACGCTGGCATATCACTTTCAGGTGCAGGACGGGACCGACTGGATGTCGAAGTACTTCTTCACGGGCGGGACCATGCCATCGGAGGCGCTGCTGTTGCATTTCCAGGACGATCTGCGTGTGACGAGGCAATGGTGGGTCAGCGGCACGCACTATGCACGCACGGCAGACCATTGGCTGGCCAATCTTGACGCCGCGCGCAGCCGGTTGATGCCGGTGTTCGCCCAAACCTACGGCGCGAGCGAAGCGGCAGTGTGGTTCCAGCGGTGGCGCATGTTCTACCTGGCAGTGTCGACGTTGTTTGGCTATGCCAATGGCAACGAATGGGGCGTGGCGCATTACCGGTTCGTCAAGCGCTAGAGGCAGTTACGGCAGGGCGTCGATGCCGTCGTGGCGCGCGCCCATCCACACCAGCGTGGGCATCCACAGCGCCCAACCGACGGCCAGTACGCCCATCGTCATCGCCGGGTCCGGAATATGGGCGGCGCCGAGCGCCGCGCCTGCTCGGAACGACAGTGGGCCGGCCATCGCCCCCAGCGCCATCGCCAGCCACCACCGACCGCGCAACCAGCGGAAGAGGACATTCAGTTGGATCGCGAACAACACCCACAGCGCGAGCAGCCACGGCGGCACCAGTCCAGGCCACAGGGCGCCATGCGGATAGACGATCAGCCCGGTGCGGATCAGGCCGGTCTCCCACAGCGCCGCACCCATGACGACACCCAGCACCAGCCGCAACTCCTGAGAGGGTCGGCGGGCTTGCCACAGATGAAAGACCAGCAGCATCGCGACGAAGGCTATGCCCATCCAGGCAACATCGCGCGCGGCGCTCAGCACGCATACAAACCAGCCGGCTTGCCCGGCCACTGCATACAGGAGCGTACGATGAGAGCGTATGGAAGGGGCCACAGTTCACTCACCCCGTCACGTTGGGCGCGCTGCCTGGTGGTGGCTGCGCTGGTCGCTGCCAGTGCCGCGTGCTCCGGGCCGCCGCCCAATCCCAACCCCCGCGCCGCGGTGCCGCTGCAGACGGTGCCCGTGGATCTGCCGCGCTACATGGGGCGCTGGTATGTCATTGCCAACATTCCGTACTTTGGTGAGCGCGGCAATGTCGGCAGCTACGCCGAATGGTCGCTGCGGCCCGATGGCCGTATCGACGATGCCTACGTCTACCGGCCAGAGCGTTTCGATGCCCCGCTCAAGCGAATGCAGTTTGTGGATTCGGTCGTGGCGGGCAGTGGTGGTGGCGAGTGGCGTGTGCGCCTGTTCTGGCCCCTCTACGTCTCGCAGCTGACGCTGTATGTCGACCCGGATTACCGCGTGACGCTGTTGGGCTATCCGGACAAAAGCCTCGGCTGGGTGTTCTCGCGCGACCCCGATATGAGTGATGCCGACTATCGCGCCGCACTCGGCCGCTTCGAAGCCATGGGTTACGACACCTCGCGTTTCCGGCGCGTACCGCAATTCCCCAGCCAGATCGGGCAACCAGGCTTTCAGTCGCCGGGAGATGCCGACTAGCGGTGCGTGCATCAACGTGATTCGCCCAGGAGGTGACGCCGCAGCGAAGGCGCTCGGGTGCCCGGCGCCAGCCATATGTCGAAGAAGGCGCGTGCGAAAGCAGGGTCATTCACCTCGGTCGTCAATTGCCCGTTGGCGTAGAAGCGCGCACCGCGCTCGGGCAGATAGACGCCGCACAACGTGTCGCCGGATTTGGCATCGGGAAAGGCAGGTGCCATTGCCCGCTGCCACTGCGCCAGTGTTTCGTCGGAGAGTGCGGGCGCCTGCAGCCGCCGGATCTCATCGATCGCCGTCTGGACGAGACGGCTGTGATCAACGGCGCGTCGATACGTGACTTCCAGGGCAAACGGCGCGTCGTAGCTGACCGGGACTTTGGCGCTCCACAGTTGTGCATCGTATAAACAGAATCCGAGGACGCACAGCGCTCCCTTGCCTGAAAGCTGGGCCGCTGCCAGCGTATCGCGGCAGTCCGCCCAAGTCCAAGAACTCAGGGCGGAACACACAACGAAAACGATGGTTCGTACGGCGTGAGGGCGTTTGGCAGGCATATGGCCGGGTGCGTACGCACAGATCGGCCGAGCAGTAAGCGGCCAACGTTCAAAGCTTACTGATTGTCTGTCCGAAGTGGGAGTGCCGGCGCGTTGTTTTCCGGACGCAATTCCTACGCATGACCTCCGCGAGGCGAGCGCGGTGCCAGACGAAACGGTACAAAACGGCGCCGGCTGGCTCCATCATGCCTGTCGCAGGTTCCGCGACGTGACCGCAACAGTGGCCGGCGAGTCGGCCAGCGGTATGAAGCGGCGTGTTGCCCCGTCGAGCGCATCGATGCTGCCGGTTTCGATGTCGTACACCCAGCCGTGCAGATTCATTCGTCCCTGCTCAAGTGCCAACGCCACCGACGGATGGGTGCGCAGGTTGGCCAGTTGTGCAATCACGTTCTCGCGGACAAGGCCGTCGAGCTTAGCGCGGGGCGAATCGAATTCATGCGCCGCGTTGATCACCTTTGCCGAATCTGAATGGCGCAGCCAGTTGGCCACGGCCGGCAGGTGGTCGAGACACGTGCAACGCGAGATGGCGCCCATCGCGCCACAGTCCGAGTGGCCGCAGATCACAATGTCCTGCACACCCAGCACGGCCACCGCGTATTCGACCGTGGCTGATACGCCGCCGGGCTCCGGACCGTATGACGGGACGATGTTGCCCGCGTTGCGGATGACGAACAGCTCGCCCGGCTCACGCTGTGTCAGCAGCTCCGGGACCACGCGGCTGTCCGAGCATGTGACGAACAGCGCCTTGGGGTTTTGTGATGTCGCAAGTTGTTTGAACAGCTCTACCCGCTGCGGGTAGATGTCGCGTTGAAAGCGCAGAAAACCGTCGATGATGTCGCGCATGGTGGTGTCCTCCTCATTCCAATGCCGGGCGCAGAGACAGGTGAGTTGTCGCTGGGCCGCGCGGACGACATTATCCCGGATGCACAGCAATCCCCCAACTGATGATTGCTGTGCATTCGGTGAGGGACGATCGCGCCGAGTCGGCATCCCACCGCGTTCAGAGTCACCCCTCGCCCGCTCGGCGTACCGCAGGTTTTAGCCGATGGTTACGGCTCGTTGCGCAGATACCCTTCCTTGCTCGGGTAGGGCATGAAGTACGTCACGATCAGCGATACGGCACACAGTGCGGTCACGTACCAGTAGAACGTTGATTCGCTGCCGGCCTGCTTGAACCACAGCGCCACATACTCGGCCGAGCCGCCAAACACCGCATTGGCAATCGCATACGACAGGCCCACGCCCATTGCGCGCACTTCCGGCGGGAACATCTCCGCCTTGATCAGGCCACTGATCGACGTATAGAAGCTGACGATGGCCAGCGCCACCGTGATCAGGCCGAAGGCTGCGACCGGGCTCGATACCGTGGCCAGCGCGTTCATCAGCGGCACCGTGCCGATGACCGACAGCGCCCCGAACAGCAGCATCGAATTGCGGCGGCCGATGCGATCGGACAGCGCGCCAAACGCTGGTTGCAGCACCATGTACACGAACAGCGCCACCGTCATCACGTTGGAGGCCGTTTTCTTGTCCATGTGCGCCGTGTTGACGAGGTACTTCTGCATGTACGTCGTGAACGTGTAGAAAATCAGCGAGCCGCCAGCGGTAAAGCCGATCACACGCAGGAACGCCCCTTTGTGCTGCCACGCGCCACGGATGGTGCCTGCATCCTTGGCCTTGCGCGATGCGTCGGACTGCGTTTCGTGCAGCGACTTGCGCAGGTACAGCGCAATCAGCGCTGTCATTGCACCCACCACGAATGGAATACGCCAGCCCCATGCTTCCATCTCGGCGTTGGTCAGAAACTGCTGCAGGATCACCAGCACGAGCACCGCGCCCAACTGGCCGCCGATCAGCGTCACATACTGGAAAGAGGCAAAAAAGCCGCGTCGCCCGGCTAACGCCACTTCGCTCATGTAGGTAGCGCTGGTGCCGTATTCCCCGCCCACCGACAGGCCCTGGAACAGGCGTGCCACCAGCAGCAGGAAGGGTGCGAGTGCTCCGATCTGTGCGTAAGTGGGCAAGACCGCAATTAGCAGCGAGCCTCCACACATCATCAGCACAGAAATCATCATCGCAGTGCGCCGGCCGTGCCTGTCGGCAATGCGGCCAAACAGCCAGCCGCCAATCGGCCGCATCAGGAAGCCCGCTGCAAACACGCCGGCCGTGTTCAGCAACTGCGTCGTCGGATCCCCTTTGGGGAAGAACGCCGGCGCGAAGTACAGCGAACAGAACGCGTAGACGTAAAAGTCGAACCACTCGACCAGGTTGCCCGACGATGCGCCGACGATCGCGAAGATGCGGCGTCGGGTGTCATGTGGGTCGACGGCTTGCTGGGTGGCTGTGATGTCCATGGGTGCGTCTCGGTGTGAGTGTTCTTGTTGGGCAGCGTAAGCTGGCCCTCAGAATTGTAGCGACAAGTGACGGATTGTCGCGCCCCGGAATTGCCCCGATGGGTGAGATGGCCCGTTGCCGGAAGTGCGCGAAACAGGGCACTTCCGGTGGTTTGGGGTCACGCAGAATTGGGTACGCTCATGGCTTGCGCAGTGCCCATGACGCCCGTCTGGCGTCTGGCTTAACGCGCCCCTTGCCGCGCGTTGAACACCACGCGCAGCACCAACGCCACGAATGACGCTACCGCGCAGAACGTCATCAGCCCCGACCAGCGCGCGCTGGTCCACGCCAGGCTGGCACCGTAGGCGCCCACCGACATGCCGATGAACAGCGAGGTCATGAACACCGCATTGATACGGCTGCGCGCTTCCGGCGCAAGCGCATAGATGATGGTCTGGTGCGACACCAGCGCGGCCTGTACGCCCACGTCAAAGAGGAGCGTGCCGATCACGATGGCGATGAGCGACAGCGGAAACAGCGTCATCGTGGCAAACGTCACGGCCATCAGCAGTGCACCGCCCACGACGATATGGCCCGGCGCCACGCGGCCGGACAGGCGCCCGGCAATGCTCGCGCCCAGCGCACCCGCGGCGCCCGCCAGCCCCAGCAGACCGGCCTGCCCGGTCGACAGCCCAAGCGAGCTTGTCAGGTGCAGTGCCACGGTTGACCAGAACCCGGAAAACGCGATGCCGATGAATGCCTGCGTGAGTGCCGACGCCCGCAGCCGCGGATGCTGCATGAACAGCGTGCCCAGCGAGCGCAGCAGCGTGAAGTACGGCTGCCGTGTGGCCGGCGCCACGCCAAAGTGGGACGCACGCACGGCAATCGCCAGCCCGACGATCGCCACGGCCGACACGCCAAACGCTGCTCGCCAGCCGAAGTGGTCCGCCACGATGCCGCTGAACACGCGCGAGCTGACGATGCCGATCAGCAGCCCCGTCATCACCGTACCGATGTTGCGGTTGCGGTTCAGGTCTGTGCTGATGGCGGCGGCGCTGGGCACGAAGTCCTGTGCGATGGTGGCCGATAGCCCGATCACAAACCCCGAGGCCGCCAGCAGCGGCAGGTTGGGCGCGAGGCAGCTGCCGATGAGCGCGAGCGTGAGCAGCACCGCCTTCCACAGAATAACGAGGCGGCGGTCGTAACGGTCGCCCAGCGGTCCGAAGAAGAAGATGCCGCTGGCGTAACCGGCCGCCGTGAGTGTCGGCAGCACCCCCAATGCGTGCGGTGCGATGGCGAGGTCACGGCTGATGAGCCCGAGCAACGGGTGGTTCAGGTAGATGCACGCCACGCTGATGCCGGCACCGGCCGTGAGCAGGCGGATCAGCCCTTGTGTGTTGCCATGGGTGGTGGCGGTTGCAGTGGAAGCGGGGGGCGTTGGGGACGCGGGTGAGGCCGACATGGGAACCTCATGGAGAAGGTTGCTGCATCGCAGCGAAGCGGCGATCCTAGCAACTTTCCTTTGAGATTGCTGACGGCGGAATAACCCCGTTGCCGGTGATGTCGGCCAGCTCCGGCCAGGGAATCCGGTGCGCTAGCTGGCGGGTGAGGGCGATGCGGGGGAGGCATCTTCCACGTCTTCGCTGTGGCCGCCTTGCACGTTGTGGCCAGCGTTGTCGATCCACAGGCGGGCGCGGTCTTCGCCCACGCGCGAGAGTTCCATGCGGTATTCGTAGCGGTCGGGCCGGTACAGGCCCTGCAGCAGCTGCACCGGGCGCCCGCTCATCTCGCGCACGATGCGCTGTACCGAGAGCAGTGGCGCGCCGACGGCCACGTCCAGGTACTGTGCCGTCGCCACGTCCGCCAGCCGTGCGGAGACCACCTGCGATGCGCGATCAATCCGCACACCGGAGGCCTCGATCAGCCGCAGCAGTGATTGGTTCGCGAGCCGCTCCAGCGTGAGCTTGCTGGTCACGTCCAGCGGCAGCCACGTGGTGATGAGCGCCATGGGCGTGTCTTCCAGATGGCGCACGCGCACGAGCTTCTTGATCGGCGTGCCGGGGGCCAGGTCCAGGCACTTGGCCTCGTCGGGCGGCGCCAGCACGTCTTCAAATTCTACGACGACGGCGGAGGTGCGCTCGCCCACGTCGATGATGTTCTGCAGCAGAGTCTGCCCGCCGCCCATCATCAGCGGGTCATCGGGCTTGACCACGAAGGTGCCCATGCCGCGGTGGCGGCGCACCAGACCTTCCTTGACCAGATAGTCGAACACGCGCCGCATCGTGACGCGTGACGCACCAAACTGACGGGCGAGTTCGATCTCGCCCGGCATCGGCCCATCCCCGAATTTGCCTTCGAGAATCTGCTGGCGCAGGACAACGTAGATTTGGTGGTAGAGCGGTACCACGGCATCGGGCATGGCGGTCGTGGGTCCGTGCGTGTGCGGCGAGGTCGAGATCGGAAAGGGTGGTCGTCAGAAGAGTGAACGACCAAGTGCGGGATGACTTTAGAAAAGACGGCCAAAAGCCGGGCGTACGCCCGTCCATCCGCGACGATAGGGGGTTTCGGCTAACGTGTAAAGTTGTGTGTTACCCGTTGACCGTTGGCGTGCCGGCGTCATCCGTCGGCGGATTCTTGCCATGGCTGTAACGTGGGTTTGGCTCGCGCATCGAGTTCTTGGGCGCCACCGGTTCGCCCAGCGCGTTGACCAGCGCCACGTGGATCGGCGTGCCGCTCTCGCGGTCGCGCAACAACATGGGGCCTTCACCGTCGGGCGTCAGATAACGGTCGCCCCATTGCATGAGCGCCACGATGGCGGGCAGCAGATCGACGCCCGCACGTGTGAGCCGGTACGCATCGCGCACGCGGTCGCCCGGCTCCTGGTAGGGCACGCGGCGCAGGATGCCGTACGCCACCAGCGCCTTGAGCCGTGACGACAGGATCGCCGTCGAGCACCCCGTGCGGCGCAGGAACTCATCAAATCGCGTCACGCCTGAGAACGCTTCGCGCAGGACGAGCAGCGTCCACTTCTCACCGACGATCGATACCGCCGCCGCGATCGAGCAAGGCTCCTCCATTGACGTCACCAACTCGGACGCCGCAGGGACGGTGAAGGGTTCCGGGATTCTCATACCAAAATCATAGTCAATTCTGACTTTACTTGCAAAAGTCAGGGTTTCTGCTAATCTAGGTTCAAATTAAAAAGTCAGGCGGCGATCCCGCGCTGGCAGCCATAAAACGATCCATCGCGTGAGGAGATCCCCATGCTGTATACCATCCACCGTTATCCCGCCGAATGGATCGACCGCTGGACCATGCACGACGGCTCCATCGCCACCGTGCGCCCGATTCTGCCGCAAGACGCCCCATTGGAGGCCGCCCTGGTCGAGGGGTTGTCGTCCGAGTCGCGCTATGCGCGCTTTCTGGTGGGCGGCGGGCGGCTGTCCGACGAGATGCTCGCCGCCTACACGCAAATCGACTACGTGAATCACATGGCGCTGGTCGTGAGCGTGGCCCGCGCGGATGGCACTGGCGAAGACCTGATCGCCGATGGCCGCTTCGTCATTGAAGACGGTGTGGCCGAGTTCGCCATGCTGGTGGCCGATGCATGGCAGGGCAAGGGCGTGGGCCGGCGCCTGTTTGCCACCCTGGTGCGGGCGGCACGCGTATCTGGCGCCCGCGAAGTCTTTGGCGAAGTGCTTTCCACCAACCGCCGCATGATCGGCCTGGCGCGCGATGCCGGTTTCCGTGTCGCCGCCGTGCCGGGCGATGCCACCGTGTGCTCTGTGCGCCTGCCGCTGGCGCAGGTCGAGGCGGCCATCACGCCATTTGCTTTCGCCTGACTGTTCCGTATTTGCGTGCCTGCTGCCCATGCAGGCACGCCTACCGTGTGTCTCTTTCGCCGCCGTTGTGCGGCTTCTTTTTTGTCTGATTCATCGAAATTCATGGGGCTCAGTGCAAAAAAACATCGCTTTTGTGGATGAATGGATGCGCATAGACTCATCCACGTTGCCTGGTGCGTGGGTGGCCCCCCCTCCCGCGTGCCGGCGCCGCCTGATTCCAACCATTCAAGATTGATTGCCCTACCCCATGAGCGACCAAAACGACGTCCGGCCTGTGCTTGCCCCGTTCCACCTTGCGTTCCCCGTGCACGATATTGCTGCGGCGCGCGCCTTCTATGGCGATGTGCTCGGCTGCCCCGAGGGGCGGAGTTCGCCGGACTGGGTCGACTTCAACTTCTACGGCCACCAGATCGTTGCTCACCTCGCGCCGGATGAAATCGGCCACCGCAAGACCAGTGCCGTCGATGGCGACAACGTGCCGGTGCGCCACTTTGGCGTCGTGCTCTCCATGGCCGAGTGGGAAGCCGCCGCCGACAAGCTGCGCGCTGCCGGCATCGACTTCATCATCGAGCCGCACATCCGCTTCAAGGGCGAAGTGGGCGAGCAGGCCACGATGTTCTTTCTCGATCCGTCGGGCAATGCGATGGAGATGAAGGCGTTTGCCAATATGGCATCGCTGTTTGCCAAGTAAATCGATCGGGCCGGCGCTTTAAAAGACCGGCCCGTAAATAGAGATCGTTGAATTGGCGATTTTTATTTACGGGCTGATTTATCCATGTTTTGAGCGAAGTCGGGTTGTCTTTGGCAACCCGTGGGAGCGTTCGTCTTGCGTTTCCGTCGCGCCCGGGTAACGCCGCAAATGGCGTAGTGACGCGGGCGGCAAGGATGGTGCAGGCCATGCACCGCAAACGTGTCGAGATTCCGTCAGCAGGATTGCAAAATGGGCATCACCGTTGCCCAGGAGAGCGGTCGCGCTAAAAGCCATAAAAACAGAATCAATTGCGCTGGCATAGCTCTTGCCATTACCGGATTCCAAGGTATTCACGCCGAAAATAAACAGAGCGTGAAGCCGGAATGTCGTGTTCATCAAACCAAAGGAAGAGCCACACCATGTCCAGCGCCCCCGCTTCTGCTTTGCCGTTGGCCGACGCGCCAGCGGTATCCGACGCCAAGATCACTGCCCGCAAGGCCGCGCTTGCCGCTGCTGCCGGCACTGCCATCGAGTACTACGAGTTTGGCGTCTACGGTTACCTGGCCAGCACCATCGGCCCAATGTTCTTTCCTGGCGACAACGCTGCCGCATCGCTGCTCGCCATCCTGGCTGTGTTCGGCAGCGCATTCCTGATGCGGCCGGTGGGCGGCATCGTGCTCGGCAGGTTGGGCGATCGGCTGGGCCGCCGCGCGATCCTGCTGGTGACCGTGATCGGCATGGGCGTGGCGACGGGGTTGGTGGGGCTGCTGCCCACGGCGGCCAGTGCGGGGCTGATCGCGCCGGTGCTGCTGTTATTGATCCGGCTGGCGCAGGGCTTCTTTGCCGGTGGCGAGGTGACGGGCGCGGCGGCGTACGTGGCGGAATCCGCCCCGCGTGGTCAGCGTGGCTTTTACGGTGCGTTCACGCCGGTGGGGGTGGCCATCGGCGGTGCGCTGGCGGCCACGGTGTGCGGGCTGTCCAGCGTCATCCTCGGTGCCGAGCAAATGCAGGCCTGGGGTTGGCGCATCCCGTTTCTGATGGCGATTCCGATGGTGATCGTGTCGTCCATGGTGCGCCGTCGCGTAGAGGAGTCCGTCTCGTTCCAGCAGTTCCAGGCGCATCACGAACCACCCAAGGCCCCCTTGAGTGAAGTCATGCGTGAACATGGCAGCAGCGTGCTGCGCGTGACGCTGCTCGCCTTCGGCCAGAACGTCGGCTATTGGGTCGGGCTGGTCTTCATGAACCTCTATCTCACCACGCATCTGAAGTACGACAAGACCACCGTCTACTGGATTCTCGCGTTCGTGAGCATCAGCATGGCGTTCCTGATGCCGGTATTCGGTGCCTTGTCCGACCGCGTCGGCCGCCGCAAGGTATTGGCGGCAGGGTTTATCGGGTACGCGGTGCTCGTGCTGCCGATGATGGTGCTGATGGATCGACACAACATCGGCCTGGCCTTCCTCGCGATGATGGTGGTGGCGCTGCCGCTGCCGATCGTGCAGTCCGTCGGCTATCCGACCTACGCCGAGCAGTTTCCCACCCGCGTGCGCTACACCGGCATGGCGTTCAGCTTCAACATCGGCGCCATCGTGGGCGGCGGCATCACGCCGTATGTGGCCACCGCGTTGATCGGCCAGACCGGCAATCTGCTGATGCCCGGCTTTTTGCTGGTGGGCGGAGCGCTGGTTGCGCTCATGGCGCTCGTGGGTTTGCGTGAGACGGCGCAGGAGGCGCTGCAGTAACGCGGCGAGTATGCTTGGGGTCGCTTCGTATCGCCGTAGCGCCGAATTGCGCAGACCCGAAAGACCCCAATGCTTCGAGAACTCAAGACCTTCATTGCCGTTGCCCGGCACGGCACCTTTGCGGGCGCGGGTGAGCGCATCGGCCTCACGCAATCGGCGGTAAGCGCGCAGATCCAGCGGCTGGAGGAGTCGCTTGGTTTTCAGCTGTTTGATCGTACCGGTCGCTCGGCCACGCTCAATGCCGCCGGGCGTGATGCGCTGGCGCTGGCCGAGCACATCGTCACCCTGTACGACCGGCTTGGTGAGCAAGCCAGCGGCAGCGAGCAGCGTGGCCTCGTGCGCATTGGCGCGATTGCCTCGGTGCAGGCGTCGTTCCTGGTGGACGCGGTGGCCCAGTTTCGCGTCGAGTTCCCGCATTGCCGCACGCGTATCGTGCCAGGCGTGTCGCTCGATCTGCTCGGGTTGGTGGATGCTGGCGAGATCGACTTGGCCGTGCTGATTCGCCCGCCGTTTGCCGTGCCTGCCGATCTCGAATGGCGCACGCTGGTGGCTGAGCCTTTCGTACTGCTTGTGCCCGACAGCCTGCCCGGCGACGACTGGCGCGTCTTGCTGGAGCACCAACCGTTCATCCGCTATGACCGCCGCTCGTTCGGTGGCCGCCGCGTCGACCAGTTCCTGCGCGACCAGCACATCACCGCACACGACGTGATTGAGCTCGACGAACTGCAAGGCATGTCGCTGCTTGTGGCGCGCGGGCAGGGCGTGGCGCTTGCCCCGCAGACTGCCGGGCAAGGCGCCTGGCCACCCGGCGTGCGCGCCATCAGCTTGGGCGATGACACCTTCTATCGCGAGATCGGCCTGATCGAGCGCCCACGCCATAGCCGCCAGCCGATTGCCAGTCGCCTGGCCGATTGCATTGATGAAGCGGCGCGCAGCACCTGACCCCCCCATGAGCATTGCGTGATACCCGGGATGCGTGCGGGTGCGTTGACCGAGCGTTATATCGGATCGTATATTACGCTGATCTTTCTACGGCGCATTCGGGGCTTTCATGCAATGTTTCTCGCAGGGTTTGTCACTTCGGGCGCAAGTGCGCGCCATGGGTCTGGTTGCTGCGCTGTCGCTGGGCCTGGCTGCGCCGGCGCACGCCGCTGACCTGGTCGTCTCGGCTGCCGCCAGCCTGACCAACGCCTTCAAGATGATTGCGCAGCAATACGAAGCGCAGCATCCCGACACCAAGGTCGTGCTCAACTTTGGCGCGTCGGACGTGCTGATGCAGCAAATCGTCAAGGGCGCCCCCGCCGACGTGTTTGCCTCCGCCGATCAGGAAGCAATGAACAAGGCCGTGGACGAGAAAGTCATCAAGACCGAAACGCGCCATGACTTCGTGGCCAACCAGCTCGTGCTGATTGTGCCGACCACGGGCACGGTGCCCGTGCACGCGCTGACGGATCTGACCAAGCCCGAGGTGAAGCGCGTGGCGATCGGCAACCCGGCGTCGGTGCCGGTGGGCCGCTATGCCAAGCGTGCGCTGGAAGCCGCCAAGCTGTGGGAGCCGGTGGAAGCCAAGGCGGTGCTGGCGCAGAACGTGCGCCAGGCCCTGGACTATGTTTCGCGCGGTGAGGTCGAAGCGGGCCTGGTGTTTTCCACTGATGCCGCCATCGCGGCGGACAAGGTGAAGGTGGCGAGCCCCGTGCCGCTGAACGTGCCGCTTACCTACCCGATTGCCGTGACGTCTGGCACGAAGCAGCCGCAGCAGGCGGCCGACTTTGTGGCCTTCGTGATGTCGCCGGCTGGCCAGGCAGTGCTGGCCAAGTACGGCTTCCTGAAGCCGTAATTACGCCGATTGTGCGGTAACCGGCTGACCCGCACGCTCGGCATCTTGCTTGGGCGTGCGATGGATGCGCAGCACCAGGAAGGCACCCGCGACACACAGCCCGCCCGAGATCATCGAGGCGAGCGTGTAGTTGCCCAGCGTGGAGCGCATCATGCCCGCGCCCAGCGTGGCAAACGCCGCCCCCAACTGGTGCCCCGCAACGATCCAGCCAAAGACGATGGGCGCTGCAGCCTTGCCGAACACATCGTTGGTCAGGCGCACGGTGGGCGGCACGGTGGCAATCCAGTCCAGCCCGTAGAAGAGCGCAAACACTGGCAGGCCGAAGAACTCGAAGCCGAACGCATACGGCAGATAGATGAGCGACAGCCCGCGCAGGCCGTAGTACCAGAACAGCAGCACGCGGCTGTTGTAGCGGTCGGACAACCAGCCCGACAGCGTGGTCCCCACCAGGTCGAAGATCCCCATGACAGCCAGTAGGCTTGCGCCCTTGACCTCGGTCAGGCCGTGGTCCGCGCACATGGCGATGAAGTGCGTGCCGATATAGCCGTTGGTGCTGGCGCCGCAGATGAAGAAGCTGAAGAAGAGCAGCCAGAAATCGCGCTTGCGTGCTGCCTGTACCAGCGTGTTCATGGCCAGCACGATCGGGTTGGCACGCGGGCCTTGGTCAACCTCCGGCGCGTCGGCCGGCTCGCCGTAGGTGCGCAGGCCCACGCTCTTGGGCGACTCCGGCAGCAGCATCGCAACGATCGGCAGCAGCAGCGTCAGCGCGCCAGCCACAATCAGCACCACCGGGCGCCAGCCGTAGCGCTCGACCACTGCCGCCATCATCGGCAGGAAAACGAGCTGGCCGGTGGCCGAACTGGCCGTCAGGATGCCCATGGCCAGCCCACGGTGCGAGGTGAACCAGCGGTTGACCACCGTGGCGCCCAGGGTGATGGCCGCCACGCCCGTGCCGCCGCCTACCATCACGCCCCACAGCAGCACCATCTGCCAAGGCTCGCGCATCATTGCCGAGAGCGCCGTGCCCGATACCAGCACCGCCAGCGCAACCAGCACCGTCCGGCGGATACCAAAGTACTGCATCGACGCCGCCGCAAACGGCCCCGTCAGCCCATACAGCGCAATGCCGATCGAAATGGCCAGCGATATCGTGCCGCGGCTCCAGCCGAACTCGTGCTCAAGCGGCAGCATCATCACGCTGGGCGTGGCACGCGTGCCGGCCGCGCACAGCAGGATCAGGAACACCACGGCCAGGGCGATCCAGCTGTAGTGAAAGCGTGGGGCAATGAGGCGGGCAAGTCTCTGCATGGGAGGGGCGTCCGATTCCTGTGTTCGATTCTTGTTTCTTGTGGGCTCGACAATGCGCTATTCGTTACCGACCGGTAACAACGTGCTTGCGATGGTAGGTACCGCTCGGTAACATGTCAAGCTTGGAATGTCATCGACGTGGCTGGGGTTGGTTTGCTCGCCACGGTTGCAGGAGTCATCACATGGCAGCACGCGGGCCCCGTGCCCTTTCTTCCACCGCCGAGAAAACGCCCTCCCGCCGCGTCAGCGGTGAGGATGCGCACGCCAGCCTGCTGGAAGCCGCGCGCGAGTTGTTTTACTACGAAGGCGTGCGTGCCGTGGGTGTGGAGGCGGTGGTTGAGCGCGCCGGCGTCAACAAGATGAGCCTGTACCGCCAGTTCAAGTCGAAGGACGATCTCGTCCTCGCTTACCTGGAGCGCAGCGACGAGAACTTCTGGGGCTATTTCAACGCGAGCATGGCCAAGCACCCGGACGATGCGCGCGCGCAACTGCTGCAGTTCTTTATCGATGTATCCGAACGCGCCTCGCGCCCGGGTTACCGGGGCTGCCCTTTCGTGAATGTGGCGGCGGAGTTTCCAGACCCGTCGCATTCTGCGCGGCAGTTCGTCCGGCGCAACAAGGCGCAGCTGCTCACGCGCCTGCGGGATCGTGCCGAAGCTGCCGGCGCCACCGACCCGGATGCCCTGGCCGATGACCTTGCCTTCCTGATCGAGGGCGCCTATACCGCCAGCCAGACTTTCGGCACCGATGCGCCGCGCCTCATCAAGAGCCTGCCGCGTACGGCACGCGTGCTGCTGGATGGCAACATTCCGGCCGCTGTTCCCGCACGCAAACCAGATTGATGTTGTAACCGCAGAACGGATCGAAAACGAGGGTACGCCGGCGCTGCACGATGCCGCTACACTCGCTGGCATTGTTGCCTCGGCCGCACCCGATTCGATGACGCCCAACCAAGTCCCGCTTTCTCCCGTTCGTTCGACGCCGGTTGCTTCAGTACAGCCGCCCGCAATGCTTTCGTTGCCGGCGGCGTTGTCGCAGGCGCAACGCGCGCTCGACCGTATCGTGCTCGGCAAACCGCTGCAGATCCGCCTGGCGCTGGCGTGCCTGCTGTCACGCGGGCATCTGCTGCTGGAAGATCTACCGGGTGTGGGCAAGACCACGCTTGCGCACGCGCTGGCCCGCACGCTCGGGCTGCAATATCAGCGCGTGCAGTTCACCAGCGATCTGCTGCCGACCGACCTGATCGGCGTGTCGATCTACGTGAAAGAAAAGAGCGCGTTCGAATTCCACCCCGGCCCGCTGTTCGCGCAGGTGGTGCTGGCCGATGAAATCAACCGCGCCACGCCCAAGGCGCAGAGCGCGCTGCTCGAAGCGATGGCCGAGGGGCAGGTGACGCATGATGGCGCCACGTATCCGCTGCCCGAGCCCTTCTTCGTGATTGCCACGCAGAACCCGTTGAACCAGATCGGCACGCACCCGCTGCCGGAGTCGCAACTGGACCGCTTTACGATGCGGCTTTCGCTCGGGTATCCCGACCAAAGCTCGGAACGTGCACTGTACCTGGGTGGCGGCGCGCCGCAGGACATCCAGCCCGTGCTGACCGCCGCGCAGGTTGTCGCGCTGCAAGCGGCTGCAGATGCCGTGCACGCGGCCCCCGCGCTGGTCGACTATATGCTTGCGCTGGTCAATGCCACGCGCACCGATGCGCAGGTGCAGATGGGCCTGTCGCCGCGTGCCGGTCTGGCGCTGCTGGCGGCGGCCCGCGCGTGGGCGCTGATCGACGGCCGCGATGTCGTGCTGCCCGAAGATGTGCAGGCCGTGTTCAAGGCCGTGGCCGCGCACCGGTTGCTGCCGACGGGCGGTACGTTGTCGGCCACAGCGCTGGCGCAGCGGCTGCTCGATACGGTCGCCATTCCATAAGCGCACGGCGCCATGGCGCGTTTCCCCGCTTTGTTGTTTGCACCGTTGCGCGCGCTGTTTCGCATCCTGGGTGCGGGCCTGGCGGCGTTGCCAGGCGTCCGCTTTGCGCGAGCACGCGTGCAGCGTTTTCTGCAACGGCCGCGCAAGCCCCGCGAAGGCCGCATCCGCCTGGATCGCAACCACGTCTACATCCTGCCCACGGCATCGGGTGCCGGCTTTGCGCTGCTGCTGGTGGTCATGCTCGTCACCTCGCTCAACTACAACGTGAGCCTGGGCTTTCTGCTGACGTTCGTGCTGGCCGGTGTGGCGGCCTCTGCCATGTGGCAGACGCACCGCAACCTTGTCGACCTGGAAGTGCGCGGCGCGGCGGGCGAGGCGGTGTTTGCCGGGCATGCGCTTAACGTGAGCGTGGCGTTGGCCAACGTGACACCCTGGGCGCGTGTGGGTTTGGATGTGAGTGCACGTGAGGCCGCACCGGTGGAAGCCGCGCTCGATGCGCAGGACGCTACGGTTGCTGCGTTGGCGTTTGCCGCACAGCCGCGCGGCTGGTTCCAGCTGCCACGTCTGACGGTGTCGACGCGCTTTCCGCTTGGCCTGTTTCGCGCATGGAGCTATGCCGATGCGCCGCTCACGCTGCTGGTCTATCCCGAACCCGAGCCTTCCGCGCCGCCGCTGCCTGCCAGCTTTGCGCCCGACCCGGGTGAGGAAGACAACCCGCGTGCCGCGCGTAGCCAGGTCGAAGAGGCTGCCGACCAATTGCGCGCCTATCGCCCAGGTGATCCGCTGCGCAGCATCGCCTGGAAGCACAGCGCCCGGCTCGACACGTGGATGAGCCGCACCGGCCAGCAGGTGCGCCATGCGCAGTGCGTACTCGCGTGGGATGCACTGCCGCGATCCATGAATGCGGAGCAACGCCTGTCGCGCCTGTGCGCCTGGGTGCTGGCCGCTGAACACGCACCCGCCGGTGACGAACCCGAATACACGCTGACCTTGCCGGGCATCTCGATTGGCCCGTCGCGTGGATCAGCCCATCGCGATGCGTGTCTGCGCGCACTGGCGCTGTGGGGCAAGCCGGCAATGCCTGAGGCGGCCGCATGAGCACCGCCACCATCGGCACGCAGGCTGCGGCGTTTGGTTCGGCCCGCGCCCTCACCCACCGCGAGCACGGCTGGTTGATTGCGCAACTTGCCGTTGTGCTCGTACCGTTGCTGCGCGCACTGCCGCTCGTGACGTGCGCCGTATTTGGCGTGCTGCTGCTCTGGCGCACCCTGCTGTGGGTACGCCGCGCGCCGTTGCCCGGCAAGTGGGTGCTGGGCCTCACAGGTGTGGTGACGCTGCTCGTGACGCTGGCGCTGTCCTTGCGCACCGGCGGCAATATCGGCCGAGACCTGTCGGTGGCATTGCTGGGCGCGTTCCTTGTGCTCAAGCTGATGGAATCACACACCGTGCGCAACGGCATTCTGGCGACGCAGCTGTGCTGTTTCCTGCTGCTCTCGCAAACGCTGTTTGACCAGCCACCTTGGATGGCCGTTTCCTTGCTGGCAACGGCGGCACTGCTGCTGCGCAACTGGCTGCTGCTGTTGCATCCGCAGGCGCGCATGCGGGTGTCGGCAGTGCGTGTGCTGGGGCGATTGGTGGCGATGGGCCTGCCATGCGCGGCCGTGCTGTTCCTGTTGTTTCCGCGCCTGGATCATCCGCTGTGGAGCCTGCCGCGCTCTGCTGAAACCGGCACCAGCGGTATTACGGATCGCATGGCGCCGGGCTCCATCGGCCAGTTGATCCTGTCGGATGACCTGGCCTTTCGCGCCGACTTTGCGGGGAAACCGCCAGCGCTCGATACGCTCTACTGGCGCGGCATGGTGCTGTGGCGTTTTGACGGCCAGGCATGGACGGCAGCGTCGATGCGGCAGCGGCCCCTGCCCGGGAGCGTACCCAATTCTGCGGACGCGGTTGCAGAGTTGCCGGGCGTGGTCGACTACAACATCACGCTGGAAACGACGCACCAGCGCTGGCTGTTCGCGCTCGATCGCGGCCTGTCGATCGATGCGCGTGACGACATCGGCCGCAGTGTTGACGCAGAGTTCCTCAGCCGGCAGCCGATCGACCAGCGCATGCGTTACCACGCGCGTTCACGCTTGCCCGATCGTCGTCGTGCGGACGATGCACAGCCGTTGGATTCGGCTACGCTGCAGACGGCATTGGCACTGCCGCCGGGTAATCAGCAAGCGCGTGCGTTGGCCGCACAATGGGCCGAGCTGCCGCCGGCTGACCGCGTATCTGCTGCGCTCAAGCTGTTCGGCAGCGCACCGTTTGCCTACACGCTCGCACCCGAGCCGTTGCAGGGCGAGCAGATTGACGATTTCCTGTTCCGTACGCATCGCGGCTTCTGTGAGCACTACGCGGGCAGCTTCGTCTTTTTGATGCGGGCGGCGGGCGTGCCGGCGCGCGTGGTGGTGGGCTACCTCGGGGGTGAGGTGAATGCCGTGAGCGGCGACATCATCGTGCGCCAGTCCGATGCGCATGCCTGGGCCGAGGTGTGGCTGGCTGGGCGCGGCTGGGTGCGTGTGGACCCGACCGCCGCTGTCGCGCCGCAGCGCGTGGAGCGCGGCCTGGCAGCGGCCGTGCCCGCCAGCGAATTCCGCTCGCGCCGCGTGGAAGAGCCCGCATGGCTGCGCAGCGTGCGCTGGGGGCTCGACGGCCTGATCAGCGGCTGGAACCGCTGGGTGCTTGGCTACGACCGCAACCGGCAGGCGCAGCTCTTTGCGTGGCTGGGGCTGGAGGCGGCGGACCCGCGCGCGGTGCTGTGGGGCGTGTCGGCCATCTTCCTGCTGGCGGCGCTGCCGCTGCTATGGCAACAGCGCAAACCGAAACCCGACCCCGTGCAGGTGCAATGGCAGCGCGTGTGCAGCCAGCTGGCGCGGCATGGCTGTCCGCGCAACCCGACCGAAGGGCCGATGGCGTATGCCGAGCGCGCCGCCACGCAGTTTCCGCAGGCGGCTGAGGCCCTGCACCGCGTGGCCGCTGGTTATATCGCACTGCGCTATGGCCGCGATGATGGTGATGCGCACGCTCGCGCGCAACGGCTGGCACGTTGGAAGGAAGACGTGGCCGCGCTGCGCGTGTCTGCATAACGAGAGAACACCGGTATGACGCAACCCGATATGCACGTGCTCGACAACCCCATCTGGTCATCGCTGGCGAGCGGTCATCTGCACTTCCGGCAGGGTGGCCCGCTTGCCTGCCGCTACCGTGCCGACGTGACGCCGTTTGCCGCCATCGCTGCCAGCCCTGACGCGATGCCCGCCGCATGGCAGGCACTGCATGGGTTGCTGGAACCGGGTGAGCAACTCTCACTGTTTGCGATTTCGGCCATCGATGTTCCGCAGGAGTTTGACGCCGAGCGGGCGGGCATCCTGCAGCAGATGATCGTGGTGCGCGACCCTGGCGGGCAGGTCGATACCACCGACATCGTCCGCCTGGGGCATGACGATGTGGCCGACATGTTCGATCTGACCGAGCGCACCAAGCCCGGCCCGTTCCGCACCCGCACGCAGGAGACCGGCCAGTACATCGGCATTCGCGAAGGCGGCCGGCTGATCGCCATGGCCGGCGAGCGTATGCAGCTGGATGACTACGTAGAGATCAGCGCCGTTTGCGTGGACGATGCCCACCGCGGCAAGGGCCTTGCCAACCGACTGATCCGCGTTTTGCAGCACGACATCGCGCAGCGCGGGCAGACGCCGGTCCTCCACGTGTTCGAGCACAACCGCACGGCGATCGCGCTGTATGAGCGGTTGGGGTTTGCGGTCCGCCGGTCGTTTTATCTGACCAAGGTGATGCGCCGGGAGGTGTAGTCCGTTTTTCTTTCAAATCATCGCGCAACGCGGTGATTTTGGCGCCGCATTGCGTGGTGTCACTGTATTACTCATATTGAGTAATTTAGAGTCAGCTTTCGAAACATAATCGCGTTTCTCTTCCGTGATTCGAGAACGTTTGCGCCCTTGTCCTGCTTGGCTCTACGGAATATCGACGATGCGTGCTTGGCTGCCATCAAGGCATTCCCGGTGTTTGAAAATGTTTGCAATCGGGCCGAATCTCCTTCATAGACTTCATTTCAAGCCGATAAGCAGTTAATGGTCTAGACCATTTGGAAAATGGATGGGGAAGGGTGGATCGGCACATTATCAAGCGCATTTTTGAAACGGGAGACTGACATGGCGAAAATGCATCGCGGTGCGCTGGTTTCAGCCACGCTGGCTGGACTGCTGGTACTGGGCGGTTGCGCAAGCTCGGGTTCGGGCGACATGAGTGGAACCAGCGGTGGCGGCACCTCCGCCAACAACGGCAGCGGTGGGTCGGGCAACTCGGGCGGCACCGGCGGGTCCACCACCACGGCCTCGACCACGCCCACGGGCGACATTGCCAACAAGGGCGGCGGTGTGCTCACGGCCACGGGCAGTGCCATCAGTAGCCTGGGTACGACGGTGGGAGGCTCCAATGTGCCGGGCGCGTCTGGGTTGGGCAATGTGGTTGATAACGTCGGCAACACCGTTTCCGCGCTCGGCACGGGCGTGCAGTCCGGCCTGGGCAGCATGGGCACCAACCCGAACCCGGTGGGGACCACGGTGTCCAGCACAGGCAACGTGGTCACCCAGGTCGGCAATACCGTCAACGCCACGGGCGGTCTGTTGAGCAGCCTGGGAACGGGCCCGCTGCAGCCGCTCGCGCCGGTGACCACGCCGGTGGGTGGCGCTGTCTCGCAAGTGGGGCAGGCTGTGGCCAATGCGGGCGGCACGCTCGGTACGGCCCTGTCGACCGGGCCGGTGGAGCAGGTCACCCAACAGCTCAGCTCGACGGTGGTGCCACTCACCTCGCAAGTCACCACCACCACGCAGACGCTGGGTAATGCCACGGGCCTGGGCGCACCCGCCACGAACCTGCTGCAGACCGTGGGCGGTACCGTGGCGAACGTCGGCACGTCGCTCACGGGCACGAATGCGCCGGTGGTGTCCAACCTGGGCGGCGTGGTGAGCGCCACGGGCAACACGGTGGCGGCGTTGGGTGGCGCGGTTTCCACGCCGGGCGGCAGCACATCAGGCAGCCCGCTTGCGCCCATCACCAACGCGCTGGGCGGTGCCACGGGCGGCAGCAATCCGCTGGGCGCGTTGACCGGCGCCCTGGGCGGCGCCACCGGTGGAGGCACCGGCAGCAACCCGCTGGCTCCGGTCACGAGCGCATTGGGTGGCGCTGCGGCGGGTGGCAGCAACCCGGCAGCCGGTGTGACGGCACCGGTTGGCTCGCTGCTGACCGGCGTGGGCTCGTCGCTGACTTCAACCGGTGCGACCACGCCGCTGGCCCCGGTAACGGGCGTTGTGGGTGGTGCGGTGGGGTCGGTGGGCGGTGCGCTGGGGGGCACGCCGCATCATTGACTCAGTCTGTGCCGATGGGCCGTCCATGCTTTGCGCTGGACGGCTTTTTTTATGGGGGGGAATTACCCAACAAAAAACCAGCCCGAAGGCTGGTTCCTTGCCAAGCACATGCTGCCTCAGAACGGCGCACTGAAGGTCAGTCGTACTCCCTGCTGCAGCCCCCCCATGCCCGTCATCACGTTGTAGTCCAGCCCAAACGTGAGCGGCCCCGTGCGGAACTTCGTCCCCAGCCCGATCTGCACGCGATCCCGCCCAAACGGCGTGCTCGGCACGTAGTACGCAGGGCCCGACGACGCCAGGTCCGCATACGCCAGGCCAGCGTTGCTCTGCCCGTTGAAGTCGTGCTGATACTCCACCCGCGCAAACGGCAGGAAGGTGCCCCACTTGGTCTTCTGCGCGTATTCCGCGCGCAGGCCCAGCGTGCCCGACACCGTTGTCACCGTCTGCTCGAAGTACGTCAGCGCGTTGATGCCGGCCCCCGATTCGCTGAACTGGTCCAGCGTCGATTGCGACACCGACAGGCGGCCGTACGGTGAGATCAGCCACGTGCGATCCCGATGCTCGTAGCCGGCCGAGACCGACGCGAACATCTGGCGCCCGTTGCGCTTGCCGGTGGCGAAGTCGCTGGCGTCCGTCACCCAGCGGCGCGAGTCGAAGCTGAGCGTGCCGAAGCCCGCCACGCCGTCCACGAACAGCGACGGCTGCGGACGGTAGCTGCCGTACAGCGCCAGGCTGTAGCTGTCACCCGTGCTCTTGGTGCCGGCGTTGCCGATGTCGGTGGAGTCGCGCCCATAACCGAAGCCCGCGCCCACCGAGAGCTGATCCGACACGCGGTAGTCCGCACCTGCGGTCACACCGCCTGTGGTGAAGCGAAAGCCCGAACGCTGCGTGCCAGCGTTGGCGAAGCCGAAGTCCAGCGTGCCGGCGCTCCAGAACGCGAGGCGCGGGTCGGTGCTGTCCGCACCGATGCCTGCGGCATCGGCGCCCGGCAGGTCGGGGCCGGTGTCGGCGTTGGACTTGTCTGCGCTGGCATCCTTTGTTGCGTCGGGATTGCGCTTGCCGCGCGTGAGCGAGCGGCCCGGGCCGTCACCGCGCAGGCAGGCGTCACGCGCGGCGATGCCGACCACGTCCTGGCAGCGCGCCTGCGCATCGGCCGCGCGCATCCCCGGCAGGGCCACCGTCAGGCCGTTGTCCGAGGGCGCATGGCCGGAGCCGTGCAGCGCTTCGAGGCGGCGGTTGTAGTTGTCGATCTGCGTGGTCGCAAAACGGCGTGCCGCCTGGATCTGCGCGTTGATGAGGCCCGCCACATCCGGATCGGCCGACGGATCCTTGCGCGCCGTCACGCTCACCTGCACCGTGGCCGGCATGGACGTGGCGTACGCGTTGGACAGCGTGTACGTCAGCACCGCCGGGCCGCTGTACGTGGTCGACGGCGTGAAGTTCAGCACGTAGGTCGATGCCGCCGCCGCTGGGGCCTTCACACCGGCCGGCGCTTGCACCGCCTTCTGCACGATGCTGGCCGTGCCCGCGTTGGACGGCACCACTGACAACAGCGTCGCGCCGGTGAACGGCCCACCCGTGGCGCCTTCGGTCAGGTCCACGCTCATTGGCTGGCCAGACGATGTGGCAGCCTGCTTCTGCGCCACCGCAATCGGCACCCCGTTGACGTTGACCGTCACCGGAATCGGCGCCGACGTGCCCGCCGTGTTGATCAGCGCGTAGGTGAAGTTGACCGCGCCCGAGGTGGTCAGCGCTGGGGTGTAGACGATGTCCAGTCCGTTGATCACGGCCGTACCGCTGGCCGGCGGGCTGACGATGGCGATCGACGAGAACGGCCCGCCCGTCGCATTGGCCGTTGCGTGCACCGTGACCGGTGC
>NZ_JAELUI010000289.1 GCF_016429285.1 Ralstonia sp. ASV6 | reverse complement strand
GGTGGTAGCACTGGGGCAGTTGAGCGTGCTGGCGCCCGGCAACGGCTACCGGCTTGACAAGACGATCCGGTACACCACGCCGGCATCGTGGGGGCCGATCTCGGGCAGCATGCTTTACGCGTTTGGTTCCCCAGGGAGCAACGTGCAGAAGAGCGACTTCGGTGCACACCTGATGTATGGCACGCCTTCGCTCACGCTGGTGGCCGGTTACAACCGCGAAGACAACCCGTGGGATGCCTCAGGCTCGATGATCAACGCCGTGGCGGCCGGTACACCACGCCCGCCTATCGCCAGCCCCGCCTACCTGAACGACTGGAAGCGCGAGACCTGGATGCTCGGCGCCAACTACACAATCGATAAGCTCAACCTGTACGCCGGCTACTCGCATGACAGCGATCGCCCCTCTTCCGGCACCGCGCGACGCGCCTACACCACGCACCTGTACTGGGCCGGTGCCGCTTACTGGCTGACCAGCAATGCGGATGTTCGCGTCGGCTTCTACAAGCTGCGCGTGGAAGACACCAACATCCACCCGTATCTGGTGGGCGCGCAGCTCGACTATTACCTGTCTAAGAACGTGGATGTGTACCTGCTTGGCGCGTTTGTCCATAACCAGGGCGGCGCGGGCACGAGTTATCCGGTGGTGGCGTTTGGCACGTCGGCGGCGGCCTCGGCGTATGGCGCCAATACGCTGGCGCAGTCGCTCGGCACCACCAGCAGCGTCACGCCTGGCACCAATCAGTTTCAGGCGGCGGTGGGCGTGCGTTACCGCTTTTAACCCCCGGAGGCACGCGACATGACAACCCTTCGCCACAACCTGGTCGGCGCAGCCGTCGGCAACTTCTTCGAATGGCTCGACTTCACCCTGTACGGCTACTTTGCGCTGGCCATTGCACGCAACTTCTTTCCAGCAGGCAACGAGGTGCTTTCTACGCTGGCCGCCGTCACCGCGTTCGCCGCCGGCTTTGTCGTGCGTCCGTTCGGCGCCTGGTGCATCGGTCGCTACGCTGACCGGCGCGGTCGCAAAGCCGCCATGGTGGCTACCGTCCTGCTGATGGGCGCGGGCACGTTGCTGATTGCCATCGCCCCACCCTACAAGACCGCCGGGTTTCTGGGGACCGCCATGGTGGTCATCGGCAGGTTGTTGTCCGGCTTTGCCGCTTCGGGCGAAAGCGGGGCCGCCGGCGCGCTGGTAATCGAGTCCTGCCCGCCGCACCAGCGCGGCTGGTATGGCGCCGTGTTCAGCGCCTCCACCTACCTGGCGCTGGCAGCGGGGTCTGGGGTGGCCCTGCTGGTGTTCGGCACACTGGGTGTGGAGCGCACGCTGGACTGGGGCTGGCGCATCGGCTTTGTGGTGGGATTGTGCGTGATTCCGGTGGGGGCCTACCTGCGCCGGCATATGAACGAAAGCCTGCACGCGGGCGCCATGCACACCGGCGGCACGGAAGCTCGCACGCTGCCCGCCCGTGTGCTGGCAGCGCAGATCGTCATGGTGTCGGCATTGACGGGCTTCGGCTCGGCGGTGGTCTACCTCGCCATCGTCTTCATGCCGGCATTTGCCACGCAGGCGCTCAAGATCGGGCAGACCACCGGGGCCATCGGGTCAACGCTGGCGGCGCTCGCCATCATTGCCGGTTCGCTCATCGGCGGGCCCTGGTCTGACCGGCGTGGCCGCAGCGGCATCATGTTGTTCGGCATCGTGCTGGCGCTGGGGATCGGCACACCGCTGTATGAACATCTGCTCGTCAGCCCCACGCCCGGGGCGCTTTTTGCCTTCCAGGGGGCGTGCGCGTTTGGGTTCGGCCTGTTCCTGGGCGGCAGCTTTCCATTCTTTGCCGAGCGTTTTCCCCCGGGGCAGCGCGCGCTGGGCATTGGCCTGGGCTACAACATCGGCGTGATGCTGTTTGGCGCAGCGTCTCCCGTGGTGTCCACCTATGCGCTGTCGCAAGGCATTGTCCGGGCGCCGCTTTATTACCTGCTGGCTGCGGCTGTGGTGTCGGTGGTGGCCATCCTTTGCATGCGCAAGCCGCCGGTGTGGCAGCGCCCGTTGATCGCGTAGACTGGCGGGCAGTCCAAGCATCGAGCTGTATCCCATGGCCACCACCGCAGCACCGCGCAAGAAGCGCATCGACACACCGTTCACGCCCAGCGAATCCGCCGTCAAATCACTGGATGCGGCGGTGCGCTATGTGCTCGACAACGGTATCGGCGACATGTCGTTGCGGCGCGTGGCCGAGGCCATCGGCACCAGCCACCGCATGCTGATCTACCACTTCGGCTCTGCCGATGAATTCTGGGAGATCGTGCTGCGCGAGATCCGCCACCGCGAGCAGCTTGCCCGCGTGCGCATTCAGAATGACGCCGACAACCCCGTGACCGCCATTGAAGCTGCATGGGACC
>NZ_JAELUI010000288.1 GCF_016429285.1 Ralstonia sp. ASV6 | reverse complement strand
GGGCACACCACGCCAGGTGGTCTTCTTCTTCGCGGGCAGCTTCGTCGAGCTGTGCTCGGATAGCCGGGTCACGCGCAAACAGCGCTTGCCCCTGGTACAACGCCTGGGCGCACACCTCGCCCACATGGTTGACGCGCATCAGGCCAGCGGCATGACGGCGCTCGGCCTCGGAGAGCTTGGCCGCGTCATCGGTGCCAGTGGCAGATGCACCAGAGACGACGACGGCATCGGCGGGGTTCGGTCGGCTGGCGCGGGTGATGCCGGCAACCGCGCGCAGGGCGCGGTCGAATTCGGGAAGGAAAGTGTCGAGCATGCAGGTCGATCCTGAGATCAGGCGCCGCCGGCAATGGCGTGCGGCGCATGCGTCATTGTACGGCCCCGGCTCAGCATAGCCTTGCGCCCGATCAGATGCGGGACCACCAAACACAACTGTACGGGATAACCCTGTTGGCATTGGGATCGCATCCAAAACTGCGAGGAATCGCAAGCGCACATCGCATTTCTATTTCTGAATTCGAAACAGCTTGTTGCCCGAATCAGACAGCAAACGGGCGTTTGCGAACATTCGTTCGCAAATTTCGACCGAGGCTTGTGACGCGTTGCTACATTTGTCAGCGACTTCACTTGAAAGTCGTGGGGCGGGAAGACGGGAACGGAGGGTCTGCCTGCCACCAAGTTCAATAAATAAAGATCTGGAGACCGACCGATGAAGAAATCGCTGCTGGCATTGGCAGTGCTGGGCACGTTTGCGGGTGTTGCGCAGGCTCAGTCAAGTGTGACGCTGTACGGCGTGGTCGACGCCAACGTCGAATACGTCAACCATGAGCAGAACGTAACGGCGGCAGGCGTCGCCATTCCGGGCAGCAGCGGTTCGCGCCTCGCGATGCAGGCAGGCGGCCTGTCTTCCAACCGTTGGGGCTTGCGCGGGATTGAAGACATCGGTGGCGGGCTCAAGAGCCTGTTCGTGCTGGAATCGGGTTTCGGCATGGATACCGGTACGCTGCAGCAAGGTGGCCGTCTGTTCGGCCGGCAAGCCTTCGTGGGCTTGCAGGGTGATTGGGGCAAGGTCACGCTGGGCCGCCAATACACCACGATCTTCGACATGATGGCGAACTTCTCGCCAAGCGGCTACGCGACGCAGTGGGAGCCTGTGGTCGGCCTGCTCGGCGCGAACTTCCGCGAAGACAACGTGATCAAGTACACCGGCGCGTTCGGTCCGCTGACGGTCGTGGGCCACTGGTCCTTCGGCGAGCGTGCGGGCAGCAACACGGCCAACTCGGCGTACGGCGTCGGTGCGAACTACTTTGCTGGCCCGTTCGGCCTGGGTGTGGCGTATGACGAAGTGAAGGTGCCGTCGGTGCAGGAACTCGCCGGCGGGCCGGGCAACGATTACGGTCGCGACAAGCGCGCTGCCATCGCCGCCAGCTACACGGTCGGCCCGGTCAAGGTGATGGGCGGCTACCGCTACGGCAACACGCAAGCCCCGAGCACCGGTACGCCTGCGCTCACGCCGCACCGCGACGACCTCTACTGGCTGGGCGTGAACTACCAGGCGACCACGGCACTCGGCCTGACGCTGTCGTACTACTACGACAACATCAAGTCGGCGACCATCGGCGGCACCACGGTCAACCCGCGCAAGCCGCAGCAGTGGAACTTCATCGCCGATTACAACTTCTCGAAGCGTACCGACGTGTACCTGACGGCAGCGTACTCGCGCAACGGTTCGCTGAACTGGGATTCGATCGGCTACACCTCGACGGGCATGTCCGTTGGTTACCTGCCGGCCGCATCGCAGACCTACTTCATCACGCCTGACTCCAACAGCCAGGTGGGCGTGGCGGTTGGTGTGCGCCACAAGTTCTGACACGCGCAAGCACAGACTGCTTTTGGCCCGCCGCCCCTCTCCTTGGCGGGCGCAGGAAGGCACCTTCGGGTGCCTTTTTGCATGGCCGCGCGCTATGCTCTGGCGAGCCGCCCGAAGCCTGACGGGCGGCCCACATAACGACAACAACGCGAACTCCACGGGAGACCTGCATGTCCTCTTCGACGCCTTCTACCTTGGCGGCACCTGCCGCCGACGCCGCCACTGAAACGAGCCGCTCGCGCATCGTCTTTGCGAGCTTCATCGGCACAGCCATCGAATTCTACGATTTCTACGTCTACGCCACGGCAGCAGCGCTGGTGATCGGGCCTGTGTTCTTCCCGCACGGCTCGGCCACGGCGCAGGCGCTGTCGGCCTTCGTGACGTTCGGTATTGCGTTCATTGCGCGGCCGATCGGTTCGTTCCTGTTCGGCCATTTTGGCGACCGGATCGGGCGTAAATCCACGCTGGTCGCATCACTACTGGTGATGGGCATTTCGACCACGCTGATTGGGCTGGTGCCGGGGTACGACAGCATCGGCACGCTGGCGCCGATCCTGCTG
>NZ_JAELUI010000287.1 GCF_016429285.1 Ralstonia sp. ASV6 | reverse complement strand
TATAGTTCGCCCCTCGCTGCACGACGCAGCGCCGAAACGCAGGTTGAGGCGGTGGTGTCGAGGCGGTGGAGAGGTAGATGTGGTGCGGGTTTCCGGCCGATTGGTGGTGTTGATCGGGTGGGTGTCGCGGTAGTGAGTTAGCAGCGCGTTGAACGATAAAAATTCTTCAGCAAGTTGTTGACAGCGACGAAAAAGCTCTGCATAATCTCGTTTCTCTGCTGCAGCAAACGCAGCGACGCGATAAACAAAGTTGATCGCGAAGTTCTTTAACAAACAAACAGCCGATAAGTGTGGGCGCTTAATACTGGATGCGGCGAATTTATTCGCTAGCTTACAAGTAATGAAGTGCTCGCACAGAAGTAAGGTTTGAACGAAAGTTCAAGTCAGATTCTGAGAGTGAGCGACCGCTCGTAAAGAGCGAAAACAGCAGATTGAACTGAAGAGTTTGATCCTGGCTCAGATTGAACGCTGGCGGCATGCCTTACACATGCAAGTCGAACGGCAGCATGATCTAGCTTGCTAGATTGATGGCGAGTGGCGAACGGGTGAGTAATACATCGGAACGTGCCCTGTAGTGGGGGATAACTAGTCGAAAGATTAGCTAATACCGCATACGACCTGAGGGTGAAAGTGGGGGACCGCAAGGCCTCATGCTATAGGAGCGGCCGATGTCTGATTAGCTAGTTGGTGGGGTAAAGGCCCACCAAGGCGACGATCAGTAGCTGGTCTGAGAGGACGATCAGCCACACTGGGACTGAGACACGGCCCAGACTCCTACGGGAGGCAGCAGTGGGGAATTTTGGACAATGGGGGCAACCCTGATCCAGCAATGCCGCGTGTGTGAAGAAGGCCTTCGGGTTGTAAAGCACTTTTGTCCGGAAAGAAATCGCACTTACTAATATTAGGTGTGGATGACGGTACCGGAAGAATAAGGACCGGCTAACTACGTGCCAGCAGCCGCGGTAATACGTAGGGTCCAAGCGTTAATCGGAATTACTGGGCGTAAAGCGTGCGCAGGCGGTTGTGCAAGACCGATGTGAAATCCCCGGGCTTAACCTGGGAATTGCATTGGTGACTGCACGGCTAGAGTGTGTCAGAGGGGGGTAGAATTCCACGTGTAGCAGTGAAATGCGTAGAGATGTGGAGGAATACCGATGGCGAAGGCAGCCCCCTGGGATAACACTGACGCTCATGCACGAAAGCGTGGGGAGCAAACAGGATTAGATACCCTGGTAGTCCACGCCCTAAACGATGTCAACTAGTTGTTGGGGATTCATTTCCTTAGTAACGTAGCTAACGCGTGAAGTTGACCGCCTGGGGAGTACGGTCGCAAGATTAAAACTCAAAGGAATTGACGGGGACCCGCACAAGCGGTGGATGATGTGGATTAATTCGATGCAACGCGAAAAACCTTACCTACCCTTGACATGCCACTAACGAAGCAGAGATGCATTAGGTGCTCGAAAGAGAAAGTGGACACAGGTGCTGCATGGCTGTCGTCAGCTCGTGTCGTGAGATGTTGGGTTAAGTCCCGCAACGAGCGCAACCCTTGTCTCTAGTTGCTACGAAAGGGCACTCTAGAGAGACTGCCGGTGACAAACCGGAGGAAGGTGGGGATGACGTCAAGTCCTCATGGCCCTTATGGGTAGGGCTTCACACGTCATACAATGGTGCATACAGAGGGTTGCCAAGCCGCGAGGTGGAGCTAATCCCAGAAAATGCATCGTAGTCCGGATCGTAGTCTGCAACTCGACTACGTGAAGCTGGAATCGCTAGTAATCGCGGATCAGCATGCCGCGGTGAATACGTTCCCGGGTCTTGTACACACCGCCCGTCACACCATGGGAGTGGGTTTTGCCAGAAGTAGTTAGCCTAACCGCAAGGGGGGCGATTACCACGGCAGGGTTCATGACTGGGGTGAAGTCGTAACAAGGTAGCCGTATCGGAAGGTGCGGCTGGATCACCTCCTTTAAGAGCGTGCATCCGACGTTAGGCGTCCACACTTATCGGTTTGTTTGATGTTACAGCCAAGGGTCTGTAGCTCAGGTGGTTAGAGCACCGTCTTGATAAGGCGGGGGTCGTAGGTTCAAGTCCTACCAGACCCACCAAGTTACGGACGGTGGAAGATGTTGTCTGCCGTGACTGGGGGATTAGCTCAGCTGGGAGAGCACCTGCTTTGCAAGCAGGGGGTCGTCGGTTCGATCCCGTCATCCTCCACCAAAACCTTTTGGTTGCCAAACGCAAGCATCGACGAAGTGATGTCGATGGTGTTTGCGTTTGGCCTAGCCAAGACGAGCGTAAAAGTTCGGCTGTTCTTTAACAATATGGAATGTAGTAAAGGTGTCGCGGAGCATTGATGAGATGCTCGGTAGTAACGCGACACTGGGTTGTGATTGTATCAACCAGTATTACCAGAGCAATCGAAAGATTGTCTTGGAATACGGCACAACGCGAGAACTCAGCCTATATC
>NZ_JAELUI010000286.1 GCF_016429285.1 Ralstonia sp. ASV6 | reverse complement strand
GTCGTACACCATGTGCTCGTACACCTCGTCGGAGAGCAGCAGCACGTTGGTGGGCGCCAGGATCTCGGCCAGCTTCTGCATGTCGTCCGCATGCCAGACCGTACCAGTCGGGTTGTGCGGCGTATTGAGCATGATGAGGCGTGTGCGCGGCGTGATGGCTGCCGCCAGCGTGTCGAATGGGATGCGGAAATCCGGTGCATTCAGCGTGATCGGCACGACCTTGCCGCCGGCCAGCTCAATCGACGGGATATAGCTGTCGTACGTCGGCTCGAAGACGATGACTTCGTCGCCCGGATGCACGCAGCACAGCACGGTGGTCAGCAGTGCCTGCGTGGCGCCGGCGGTGATGGTGATTTCGCGGTCGGCATCGTAGGTATGGCCGTATAGCGTGGCGACCTTCGCGGCGATGGCCTGGCGCAGGGCGGGCACGCCGGTCATTGGCGGGTATTGGTTCAGGCCGGCGCGCATGGCGTCGGATACCGCATCAACGATGCGCGGGTCGCAGTCGAAATCCGGAAAACCCTGGCCCAGGTTGACGGCCTGCTTTTCCGCTGCCAGTGCAGACATCACGGTGAAGATGGTGGTGCCCACGTTCGGCAGCCGCGAGGGCAAGGGGGGGATGGAAGCGATGGGCGCGAGCGATGCAGCGGACACGGCGATGGCGGTGGTCATGGCAATACGGGATCAGGCTTGGGCGAGGAGAGCGGTTTCCAACTGGACTTGCGCGACAAACTGCTTGGGCGGCAGCACCGCCACGTCGCAGTACTTGGCCATGCGGCGCTTGAGCTTGAGCACAGCCTTGTCCTTGGAGACGAGATAGGTGGCGTTGGCGGCATCGGCCAGCACCAGGAATTTCTGGTCGTCGCGATCCTTGCAGCGTGGGACGAACGTTTCGCCGTGCGCGCGCGCCGCATCTTCCGGATCGGCCACCGAGCGGGTCACGCGATCGACCCAGGCGAGGGCGATAGCAGCGTCGACGGCATAGTGCGCGAACTGCGGATAGTCCAGCACGCGGCGCAGTTCTTCGCGGCATGCGGGGCTGATGATGGCGTCCAGCCGGCCGGCTTCCAGCGCGGCACGGATGGGGCGAGCAACGGCGTCGTCGAAGATGAGAATGTCGACCCAGATGTTGGAGTCCAGCACAACACGTGGACGCTGCGGCGTGCACAGGGTTGGGGTCGGGGCGGCAGCGTCTGCCATTCGATACAATTCCAGACTTGTGAACCGCGATTCTGACATGATCATCGTCCTCTCGCCGGCCAAGTCGCTCGACTACGACACGCCGCCGCGCACCAAGACCCATACGCTGCCCGATTTCATCGGGCGCTCCGCAGAACTCATTGATGTGCTTCGCAAGCTGTCGCCGGCCCAGATCGGTACGCTGATGAAGATCTCCGACCCGCTGGCAGTGCTCAATGCCACCCGTTATGGGGATTGGTCCACCGACTTCACCGCCGACAACAGCAAGCAGGCCGTGCTGGCCTTCGATGGCGACGTCTATGGTGGGCTCGATGCGAATTCGCTGTCGGCCGACGATCTGCAGTTTGCGCAGAAGCATCTGCGGATTCTGTCGGGTCTGTACGGCGTGCTGCGCCCGCTCGACTGGATGCAGCCGTACCGCCTGGAAATGGGCACGCGCCTGGCCAACCCGCACGGCAAGGATCTCTACGCCTTCTGGGGCGACGATGTGACGCTCGCGCTCAACAAGCTCTTCAAGCAGGACGACGACCCCGTGCTCGTCAATCTTGCGTCGGAGGAGTATTTCAAGGTGGTGCGGGCCAAGGTGCTCAAGGCGCGCATCGTCACGCCCGTCTTTGAAGACTGGAAGAACGGCCAGTACAAGATCATCTCGTTCTATGCCAAGCGTGCGCGTGGGCTGATGGCGCGCTATGCGATCGAACACCGCATCACCGATCCGCGCAAACTCAAGGCGTTCGACGTGGACGGCTACGCGTTTGATGCCACAGACTCCGACGACGAGCGCTGGGTTTTCCGCCGCAAGCTCGCCTGAACTGAATTCGCTGTCTTAATGTAACGATAGGCACTGACAGGACTCGATATGACATCCACCCAACCGTACATCTCCAGTTCGTTCGACAGCGGCGCCATCGAGATTGTCGATGCCGCGCGCGCGGATGCCATCCGCCTGCGCATTCGCCGCGATTCGCACGCCGACTTCACGCAGTGGTTCCACTTCCGCCTGCAGGGCGTGCAGGGCCAGGCGTGCAAGCTCGCGCTGGAAAACGCCGGGGAATGCACGTACGCCGCCGGCTGGAAGGACTACCAGGCCGTCGCCTCGTACGACCGCGAGCACTGGTTCCGTGTGCCGACGCGCTATGACGGCAAGACGATGACCATCGAAGTGACGCCCGAGCACGACAGCATCTGGTTTGCCTACTTCGAGCCGTACTCGGACGAGCGCCACCTGTCGCTGGTGGCCGCCGCGCAGACCCGGCCCGGTGTGCGTACCCAACGTCTTGGCAGCACGGTACAGGGTC
>NZ_JAELUI010000285.1 GCF_016429285.1 Ralstonia sp. ASV6 | reverse complement strand
GATCGGGTTCGACATCACCACACCTTCACGGCTTTCTGGCGCGGAGCGCTTTGCGTCGCTGATCAGGCGTCACCGTCCCCTCGGTCAGCCTGGCTCGATACGCTTCTTTTTCAGCGAGGTCCTCAGCAAACCATGTCTCGGCTTCAAGCTCTCGATGCAGGGCGGCTGTAGCGATGCCGAATGCGTCGGTCGTACCACCCGGACCCGCAGCCACGGCGACCTGATGAGCCCGTCGCGCGATGTTCTGCAGCGCGCGGATCTCAATGAGCAGCCGGCGGACGACGGGGTCATCACGACAGCCCTCCTCGATCGCGCGTAACTGCGCGTGAGAGAAGGCGGGGTATTGAAGGCGCAATGGGTAGGGCATGGCGAAACACTGGATGAATATACAGTATTCGCAAGCTGAGCCAGCGCGTCAAGCCTTTGAGCTTTTATGCTTTATGGATCACTCATCACTGGCCCTCGACGTGCAGCACGGCGCCTAGAGCACCACAAAGGGCCAATTCAGGAGAGCGGTCTTTTTGGACATTAGATGGTGTGGGCCACCCCTACATCACGCGGCTCGATGGAAGTACGACCCGGCCAGTCTCATTCCTTCACGTCCTTCGCAGCCTTGACATACTGCTTTGCCGTGGCCCTGGAGATGCCCATCTGCTGCATGATTAAGTCCTCGGCCGCTCTTTCCAGCGCCTCCGGCGACAACTGAACGCCACCAAGGAGGAGTTCGCTGGCGTCAAACAAGGGGCGCGCCATGGCTGACCAGTGAACACCGCTATCCAGACCCAACTTCACCCCCACGAGCATCATGGTCGTCGCCGTACCCAGTGGGCTCGCACCGGCCTTGACGGCCTCGTCAAACGCATGCCTCAGCCGTGGCATGAGTTGGCCCTGAAAAACGTTTTTGAACGCATCGTCATGATGGAGATCGCGTTTCCAAGAGGAGTCGGGGTGATAGTCGACCATCATGCGCCCCGCTCCCAGCAGAACCGCCAGCACGCTGGCTAAGCCGAGCGTCGACGTGGCCCGTTCCTCGATCAGCGCGTCGGTCGCGCGCGAATAATTCTCCCGAATCGCCTGCTTGTCGCCGGCCTTCAACTTCCGTGGAAACTGCTGTGCCAAAACCGACACCGCCAAACCAACCAAATCATTGGCGGTTTCTTGAGGGTTGCTCTCCAGCAAATCCTGCAATCTTTTCCGCAGCACCGCCTGGCGTGCAACACGCGCAATCTCATCGCGATCTTCCATGCTTTCTCCGTGCTCCTGGTCGCAAAATTGACTGATGAAAAAGAGCTCATCCCTCCACCGAGAACGCGAGTAGCTTATGTGATGCGATTCGCCGATTCAACGCCAATAGACAATACCCTGCCAATCCCGGTCTGTAGACAAACTCCCTACTACCTTCAACGAGACCGCATTCGACCTTGGCATGACATGCCTGTAGAAGTCGATCTAGATCGACTTGAGGGTACCGCTAACAGGCGACGAGGCGTATTAGACCGGCCCCTGCCACAAACTCAACGCGACCTCGGCAAGCTTTGCCCCACGCGCGGCGATGCGCTCTTCATCCCAGTCCGGTAACGAGAAAAGCTCTCTGTTGAGCTGAAGATTCGAATGCTTTATCAGCTGCTCTCGCTTCACCTCGAACTCGCTGTTCTGCAGTCCTCGGTTCAAGCCATAGTGCAGCATCGTCAAGTTACCCAAGCGCGGGATAGCCTCAAGTCGAGCCGCAATCGCCAACGCCCGCGGCGACAGTTCTTCGCCAGCGATTTGCAGGCGGCGCACCGAGACGATTTCATCAAATTGCACCGTCGAGCCATCAGCCAGTGGCCAGTGGTTGCTCCAAGACTGGGGCAGAATGTGTTCGATATCGAGGGATCCGAAGTCGAGTGGAACTTTCTCCTCCGACTTTTCCGACCGCATGGCTGATTCCATCCGATGCAAAAGCGATCGCATCTTCGCGGCGTCGAGCCGCCCAAGGTAAAGATCACCTTCGCGGAGTGCCCGACGGAATTCCTCATCAGTCGGCCAGCGTGATGCTTCGCCAACGGGCGCCGACAAAGCGGCACGAAGCGTAGTCAGGCTCAAGCCCCCAGCAACCAGGCTCTTGAGCTGTTGCTGAAACACCTTGTTGTAGTTCTTGCGCGTCAACCCACATACCGCGCGGCGGACGAGGTACGACTCTATGCACGCGAAGATCGCACACTGTTCCTCTTCATCGAGCCCTGACGCTGCGACACGCAGCGCAAGCGGATGTGCAGGCGACGCGTCCCAATCGGAGACTCGGCGGCCGAACACCGCAATCGGTGTTGTCCCGATCCCCGTAACAAGTGCCCTGTAGTGTTCAGCGTAGTTGTTGAGCAATTTGAGTTGCGCCGCCGTCGTACGCATAGCAGGCTGAGAGTCGACAAACTTGCGATACCCGGCATAGAGACGGCCGATTTCGACATCATCACCGTTCTGTGCCACGACGACCGTCTGCACGAACCACTCCAGGCGCGGGCGATTCAGGCGGCCACGCGCCAACGGCTCACTCCACGTCGAAGCCTCAAACTGCGTCCACAACGACTCATACAACTCTGCCGCATCATTGCCGGCTTTCAAGAAGATAAAGTTA
>NZ_JAELUI010000284.1 GCF_016429285.1 Ralstonia sp. ASV6 | reverse complement strand
GGGTTGATGCTCATCATGGTGATGATGACTTCGCTTGCACCGGTGGTGGAGCGGTCGGTCATGGATGCGTTGGAACTCAGTGGGCGGGCGTTTACTCAGTTTGGGGCGACGCCTCGCTAGCGCGGTACAGCGCCCGCCCCCTCGGGTGCTGTTGGCTTGCACCCATTCCAAGCATCCAATGAAGGGGATCCCACCTCATGAGCCGCCGTGTTCTTGTGACAAGTGCAAGCCGTGGCATTGGCCGCGCGATCGCCTACCAACTGGCATCTGACGGGTTCAACGTTTCGGTCCACTGCCGCAGCGGCCGCAAAGAGGCCGAGGCCGTCGTCGCCGAGATCCAGGCCCACGGCGGCACCGCCCACGTCCTGTAGTTCGACGTGCGTGACCGCACAGCCTGTCGCACACAACTCGAAGCCGATATGGAAGCACACGGCGCCTACTACGGCATCGTCCTGTGCGCGGGCGTCACGCGCGACGCGGCCTTCCCTGCATTGACGGGCGAAGACTGGGACATCGTTCTGGAGACCAGCCTGGACGGCTTCTACAACGTTGTGCACCCGCTCACGATGCCGATGGTGCGTGCACGCCAGGGCAGACGCATCGTCACCATTGCCTCCGTATCAGGCGTAATGGGCAACCGTGGGCAGGTCAACTACAGCGCGGCCAAGGCGGGGTTGATTGGCGCGACAAAGGCGCTGGCCGTCGAGCTGGCCTCGCGCCGCATCACCGTCAACTGCGTGGCGCCGGGGCTGATCGAGACCGAGATGCTGGCACACATGGAGCACCTGGATCAGGCGCTGGAAGCGGTGCCGATGAACCGCGTGGGGCAGCCGGCAGAGGTGGCTGCGGTGGTGGGCTTTCTGATGTCGGATGCGGCGTCGTATGTCACGCGGCAGGTCATTGGCGTCAACGGCGGGATGATCTAATCAACCTACCGCCGACGCGCCACCAAATCATCCACCACCGGCACCACGGCCAGCACCATCAGGATCGTCGCCAGCGGAATGGTGGTCGCATACCCCATATGCTTGAACCCTAGCGCCCCCGCCACGCCACCCAGAAAGAACATTCCCAGCAATGAAGCCAGCAGCCGCAGCTTTGGGCGATTGGCAACAACGGCCGGCAGGTTTCGGTGCCCATGGTTCCAATACAGTGCCTTGCCGATCTCGATCCCGATATCGGTGGCCAGACCGGTCACATGTGTGGTGCGGATCTCCGCCTTCGAAATCTTGGTAATGATGGCGTTCTGCAACCCCATCAGGAAACACAGCAGCACCACGGTTGCCGGCACAAACACGACGCGGTATTCCCCTAGCGACGTACCCATCAGGCCGAACAGCAGCAGGAGCCCCGCTTCGAGCATCAACGGCAATGCAAACTCGCTCTGCGTATTGCGCCGATGCCCCCAGTTGACCAGCACGGCAGTGCAGGCCGCACCGCACACAAACGCCAGCAGTGACGCAAGACCGGCCAGAACGAGCACAACGTCGCCCAGCACAAGATCGTCGGCCATTGCCGAGACAATGCCGGACATATGCGAGGTGTACTGCTTGACGGCAAGGAAACCGCCTGCATTGGCGGCACCCGCTACCAGGGCCAGTGATTGCCCCAGGCGCCGGTTGGCGTCTTCGGTGCGCTCGGGGCTGGTCAGGCGGCGGAGGTATTGAATCGGCATGACCCATCCAGACGGTAACCAGGCGGCCATTATGCGCCCGCCCAGGGTTACCGTTCCTGGCGAAAGGTCAAGGATTGAAGTACTGGAACAGCGTCATGCCCTGCATGGCCGTGAACGTCTTCTGCGCGGCCTGCAACGACACCTGCTGCTGGGTAAATTGCGAAATGGCGGTGGTGTAGTCCACCGACTGCAGCTTGGAGATCTGCTCCTTCAACTGCTCGCCGTAGTTCGAGCCGCTGCTGTTGAGCGTGGTGATCTGCGCCTGCTGCGTACCCACCGTTACCTGCGCCTGCAGGGCGACCTGGTAAGCGTTGTCGAGGTTGCCCTGCGCGGTTTGCACAGCCTTCTGTAGGTTGGCAACGTCGGTGGCCTGGGTGGCCGGATTGATCGGGGTGGACAGCGCCGTGATCAGGTTTTCGTACGTCTTGAAAATGCTCTGGTTGGCGCTCGGGTTGGACGGGTCCGTGTTGGCAATGCGCACGAACACCGAGTCGCCCGACACCGAGTTCGGCATCGAGATGTTCTGCGACACCTGCACCGTGGGCGGCTGACCGCTGCCGACATACTGCACGCTGCCGCCCGTGTTGACGAACGGATCCGTCGTGCCCTTGGCGCCGCCAAACAGGGCGACGCCCGAGGCGTCACGTTGGTTGGCGGTGGCAAGCAACTGCTGATACTGCTGCTTGACCTGCGCCAGCACGCCAATGCGCTGCGAATCCGTCATCAGCGTGGTGTTGGCTGTCACCAGCGACTGCTTGCCCTGCTGCAGCGTATTCACCAGGTCGGTGAGCGCCGAAGAGACTGTGGTCAGGCGCGCGTCCGTGGCATCACGGTTGGTCTGATACTGGTCGTTGGCGTCCTGCGTCTGTTGCAGCTGCGACATCTGGCCGAACGCGCTCGGGTTGTCGCCCGCGCTGGTGAGCGCAATGCCGCTCGCAAGCTGCTGCTGCAGCGTCATCAGGTTCGACTGCGTGTTCTGCATC
>NZ_JAELUI010000283.1 GCF_016429285.1 Ralstonia sp. ASV6 | reverse complement strand
GGCCTGCACGGCCGGTTCTACGCGCAGCATTGGGGGTTTGGCGTGTTTTTCGAGCGCCGTGTGGCAACGGAGCTGGCCACGTTTGCGGCCGCGCTGCCTGATGACGACAAGGCGCTGTGGCTATGCGTGGAGAACGGCCGCTGCCTGGCTTCGCTGGCGATGGACGGCAACCCCCACTACCGCGCCGCGCACCTGCGGTGGTTCATCGTCGATGATGCGTTGCGCGGCACCGGCATTGGGCGCGAACTCATGTCGCGCGCCATGCGCTTTGCCGATGCGCGTTTTGACGAAACCTACCTCGATACCTTCAAGGGGCTGGATGCGGCGCGCCGCCTCTACGAGTCATTCGGTTTTGTGCTGACCCAGGAAGAAGAAGGTACGCAGTGGGGCAGCACCGTGACTGAGCAGCAATTCCGCCGCCGCTCGAAAGGTCATGCATAGTCGTGACTTCGGTCATTTCGCAAGGACGTTGCACGTGACACCTTCCATCGATCTGGATGCGTATCTCAACCGTATCCAATGGGGCGGCGATGTTCGCCCCAGCTACGACACCCTGACCGGGCTGCTGCGCGCGCACATGCAGCACATCCCGTTCGAGAACCTGGATGTGCTGCTTGGGCGCGGCATCCGCATCGACCTCGACAGCCTCCAGAACAAGCTCGTGCGCGCACGCCGTGGTGGCTACTGCTTTGAGCATTCAACGCTGCTTGCTGCGGTGTTGGAGCAACTCGGCTTTCAGCCGGTCCGCCAGTTGGCACGGGTGACCGTGCTGAGGCCTCGCACCGAGATGGCCCGCACGCACATGTTCCTGACCGTGCCGCTGAAGGAGGGCACGTTCGTGGTCGACGCCGGGTTTGGTGCGTTGGCGCCGCGCGTGCCGGTACCGCTGGAGGAGGGCGTGCCGGCCACGATCGACAGGGAAACCCATTGGATGGTGCGCGATGCAAACCGCTGGAGCCTGCGCGCGCAAGTGGGCGACAAACCGCCCGTTGATGCCTGGGTGTCGACGTTGGAAGAGGAGGGGCCGGCCGATTTTGAAATGGGGAGCCACTTCACGGCAACGTACCCGGCATCCCCGTTCCGCAATCAGATCTTGCTGCGTGCTCTGACGAAAGACGGCCGCGTCTCTGTGTTGAACCGCAACGTCACGATCGTGCGCGCAGGCACGTCGCACAAGATCGAGTTGGCGGATCGCACCGCGTTGCGCACGCTGCTCGCAGACCACTTTGGGTTCGATCTGCCGGAGGTTGAGCAGCTTCGCGTGCCCGACATTCCGGAGTGGACCTGATCGACGTCACTCCACCCCGGCTGTCGTGTGCGTGCAGGTCAGCCGTTGCGGAACAGGAAGCTGTAACCGTTCAGCGCGGGCACGCCGCCCAGGTGCGCATACAGCACGCGCGAGCCCGCCGGAATGTCACCCCGGCGGATCAGATCGATCATGCCCTGCATCGATTTGCCCTCATACACCGGGTCCGTCAGCATGCCCTCGGCACGGGCGCACAGGCGGATGGCGTCGAGCGTTTCTTGTGACGGCACACCGTATTCCGGATATGCATAGCGCGTGTCGAGCACCACGTCGGCATCGGTAATGTCGCGGCCCAGGTCTACCTTGTCGGCCGTCTGCCGGGCAATGCGCAGGATCTGCTCGCGCGTCTGCTCCGGCTTGGCGGAAGCATCAATGCCGATTACGCGATCCGCCCGCCCATCCGCCGCAAAACCCACCACCATGCCCGCCTGCGTGCTGCCCGTGACCGAGCACACGATGATGTAGTCAAACTTGAAGCCGAGCGCCTTCTCCTGCTCGCGTACCTCCTCTGCAAAGCCCACAAAGCCCAGGCCACCCAGCGGGTGGTCTGACGCCCCGGCGGGAATCGCATACGGCTTGCCGCCCGCGCGGCGCACGTCTTCCAGCGCCTGCTCCCAACTTGCCTTGAACTCGATGCCGAAGCCGGCATCCACTAGCCGCACATCCGCGCCCATGATGCGCGACATCTGAATGTTGCCAACACGGTCATACGCGCCGTCAAACCAGTTCACCCAGTTCTCCTGCACGGTCACGCAGCGCATGCCCAGATGCGCCGCCACTGCCGCCACCTGCCGCGTGTGGTTCGACTGGATGCCGCCAATGGTGACCAGCGTGTCGCAGCCCTGCGCCAGCGCCTCCGGAATCAGGTACTCCAGCTTGCGCGTCTTGTTGCCGCCGAAGGCCAGACCGCTGTTGCAGTCCTCCCGCTTGGCGTAGATCTCCACCTTGCCGCCCAGTTGTGCGGACAGACGTGGCAACGCCTGAATGGGCGTCGGCCCAAAGGTGAGTGGGTGGCGGGGAAAGCGTTGCAGGTTCATGCGCGTTGCTCCGGTCCAAATGGGTGAAGGGGGAATCGGGTACCTCCATGCTAGGGAACAACGCGCGAAACAGGGTTGTGAAGATTGGCCTGTTGACGCATCATGGCACGCAGAATCAGGTACGCTGGTATCTGAAGTTGTGCGTAACTACTATTTATGGCAACAAAATTGCGTGCAAGAACCAAGGTGGTGCCAAAGCCAACCGCACCGCCGCCCGAGCTGGATCGAACAGACAAAGCGATCCTCCGCGCCCTGCAGAAAGATGCGTCCATCAGCAATGTCGCGCTGGCCAAGCGCGTGAACCTGAGCCCGGCTGCATGCCTGCGGCGAGTGGAGCGGCTCAAGGCC
>NZ_JAELUI010000282.1 GCF_016429285.1 Ralstonia sp. ASV6 | reverse complement strand
ACGGAGCCGCGCCCGCCCATCAGGCTCGTGCCGCCGATCACCACGGCTGCGATCACCTGCAATTCCATGCCGACGCCCGCGTTCGGGTCGGCTGCCTCCAGTCGCGACACCTGGAACAGTGCAGCCAGGCCCGCCAGCAGCCCCATCAGTGCGAACACGGCAATCTTGTAGGGGCGCGGGTTCACGCCCGCCAGCCGCACGGCCTCTTCATTGGTGCCGATGGCGACGAGGTAGCGCCCGAACACGGTGCGCACCAGCACGATCTGGCCGATCACCGTGACGGCAATCGCAATCAGGAACGACGGCGCGATGCCCAGTGCAATCGGGTTGGCCAGCCAGTCGACCGCACTGCCGATATAGGCGGTGCGCGAATCGGTCAGGCTGTAGGCGAGGCCGCGTGCCATTTCCAGCACACCCAGCGACACGATGAACGACGGGATGCCCCAGTGCACCGTGACCGTGCCGGTTACCGCACCGGCCGCCGTTGCCACCAGAACGCCCGCCAACGCCGCCGGTAGTACGCCCCAGCCGAGCTTGGTCATGGCGACCGACAGCACCGAGGCGGCCAGCGCCAGCACCGACCCCACCGACAGATCAATGCCGCCGATCATCAGGATGAACGTCATGCCCACCGCCATCACCAGCAGATCGGGAATCTCGTTGGCGATGGTGGTGAAGGTGGGCAGCGAGAAGAACGTCGGCGACAGTGTGCCGAACAGCACAAGCATGGCGATCAGCGCGGCCAGCAGCCCGCCGATGGTGCCGAGCGACATGCCCACCGCCGCGCGCGGGTTGGTGGCCCCGGCTGTTGGCGTGTTGTCGGTACCGGCCGGCGGCAGGGTGGAATCAGAGCGCATCGGCGGTCTCCGGGGATGACTTGGGAGCGGGTGGGTTGGACTCGCCCGACTCACCAAACGCGGCCGCGAGCAGGGCATCCTGGCTCCAGCCGCCACGCTGGAAGATATGGGTGAGGCGCCCGGCCCGCATGACGCCGATGCGATCGCACAACTGCATCAGCTCGCGCAGATCGCTGGACACCACGACGAGCGCCTTGCCACGTGCAGCCAGCGCGTCGAGCAGGGCGTAGATGTCGAATTTGGCACCCACGTCCACGCCACGCGTCGGTTCGTCGAACAGCAGCACCGGGGTGTCGCGCTCCAGCCAGCGGGCAATCGCCACCTTCTGCTGATTGCCGCCGGAGAGTTCGCCTACCGGTTGCTCGGGCCCTGCGCAGCGGATGCGCAGGGCGTCGATGTGCCGCTGTGCCAGCGCGCGTTCGCGCGCAGGCTGCAGCCAGCCGCGCGTGGTCACGCCTGGCATGTTGCCCAGTGCGATGTTGGTTGCAATCGGTAGGCCTAGCATCAGGCCCTCGTCCTTGCGGTCTTCGGTGAGCAGGCTGATGCCCTGGCGCACCGCGTCGCCAGGTGATTGGATACGCACTGGCTTGAGCGGCGAGCCGGCTTCGATGGTGCCCGCATCCGCGCGGTCCGCGCCGAAGATCAGGCGTAACAACTCGGTACGTCCCGCGCCCACCAGTCCGGCAATGCCAAAGATTTCGCCCGGCGCCACCTCGAACGACACCTCGCGCACTGCCGGCGCGCGCGTGAGCCCTGTCACGCGCAGGGCAGGGGAGCCGTCGCCCTGCCAGGGTTCGCGTGCGGCACGCTCGCCTTCGGACGAGGCGGTGATGTCCCGTCCGACCATCGCCTGGATCAGCGCATCTTGCGTGACGGTAGCCGCCGGTGCGTCGGTCATCAGCTTGCCGTCACGCAGTACGACGATGCGGTCGGCAATGCGGGCGAGTTCATCCAGCCGGTGTGAGATGTAGATGATTGCCACGCCCTCGCGGCGCAGCGCGTCGATCCGCGTGAACAGCGTCGCGCTTTCGTGCGCGCTCAGCATGGCGGTCGGCTCGTCGAGGATCAGCACGCGGCAGGCGCTGGCCAGTGCGCGGGCAATCTCGATCATCTGCCGGTGGCCGATGCCGAGCGTGTCTACGGGGGTCCACGGATCGAGCTCCAGCCCGACGCGCGCCAGTGCCTGCTCGGCCTGGTGGCGCAGGGTGGGGCGGTCGACAAAGCCCAGCCGGTGCGGCAATTGGCCAAGGAACAGGTTTTCGGCCACCGTGAGCGTCGGCACCATGCTCAGCTCCTGCAGCACCATGCGCACGCCCAGCGCTTCCGCCGCGCTGCGCGAAGCGGGTGCGTACATCGAACCCGCCAGCGTCATCGAACCGGATGTTGCCGTCTCCAGCCCGCAGAGGATCTTGGAGAGCGTGCTCTTGCCGGCGCCGTTCTCGCCCGTGAGCGCAAGCACCTCGCCCGCGTGCACGTCGAGATCGATCTCGCGCAGCACGGGGGCGGCGTAGTGCTTGCTGATGGCGGACACACGCAGTAGCAGCGGGCGCGGTTCGTAGGCTGCAGACATGGCTGGCGGCGGCTTGCCTGTCGATCGGGTCAGGGGGTCAGGTGCGCGTGACGAGGTTGACCGGCGTTTCAACCACGCCCGACAACTTCGCCTGCGGCGTCTTGGCGGCCAGGGCCTTCAGGGCGGTTTCGATGCCGTAGACGGCTTGCTGGTCGGCGTGCTGGTCTGCCGTGGCCACCACGCGCCCATCGGCGAGCATGGCCTTGATGGCGTCGATGTTGTCGTAGCCGCCAATCAGTACCTTGCCCAGCTTGCCCGCCGCACGCACGGCCGATACGGCGCCGATTGC
>NZ_JAELUI010000281.1 GCF_016429285.1 Ralstonia sp. ASV6 | reverse complement strand
GGCTATACCGGCAGCGCAGACGCTGTCCTTGCACGGTGGCCGTTTCCAGATGGGGTGGCCCGATGCCGACGGATTCTTCTTCGACAACGAGTGCCCGCCGCACCGCACCTACGTGCCCGCGTTCGAGATCGACGCGCAACCGGTGAGCAACGGTCAGTACCTGGAGTTCATTGAGGATCGCGGCTACGACCATCCGCAGTGGTGGTCACCAGCAGGCATGGAGTGGCTGATGATGCAGGAGCGCTCCGCGCCACTTGGTTGGCAGCGTGACCCTGCCACGCGCACATGGCAGGCGTTGCGCTATGGTCAGGCCCGCACGCTCAATCGCGACGAGCCTGTGCGCCACGTGAGTCTGTACGAAGCGCAGGCATGGTGTCGCTGGGCAGGCCGCCGGCTGCCGACCGAGGATGAGTGGGAAATGGCTGCCGTGCAGGGCCGGGCTGGCTTTCACTGGGGGCAGGTGTGGGAGTGGACCGCATCACCGTTCGAGCCGTATCCGGATTTCGTGCCGGGGGTACCGCGTGGTCGGGTGGCAGGTCTGTCGGCGCCGCATTTCATGACGATGCAAGCGGTGCGGGGCGCGGCCGCCCACACGCCGCAACGCGCCCATCATCCGCGCTTCCGTGGGTTCTTGCTGCCGGAGCGTGACGACATCTTCATTGGCTTCCGAACCTGCGCGCTTTGAGTTGCGCAACCGACCGACACAACCCTTGCTTCGGCGAGGGTTTTTTGTCGCCTGCAACCTGGCAACAAGAATGACAACCCGAAATCAGCGTTGCCCAAAGAAAAACCCCACGCGGTCAGGCGTGGGGTTTTCAGCAAGGTGAACCAAGCCATCCCGCAGGATGGCCATTTTCATGCATTAACGATCGAAGTCGCGCGGGCGGCCCTTGCTGCCATAGCTGTTGTCGCGGTTGCCATCACGATTGCCATAGCTGCGACGCGGTGCGCCGGTGCCGGTGCTATCGCCAAAGCGGCTGCCACCATTGTTGTCACCGAAGCGACGCGGTGCACCTTCGCGGTTGGCGTAGCCTTCGCGATTGCCATCACGGTTGCCGTAACCGGCGCCATTGCTGTTGCCGTAGCCGCGGTTGCCATCTTGCGTGCGGGCCGGACGCTGTTGCCAGTCACCACGGTTTTGCTGGCCATACGACTGACGCGGGGCGGCGTTGTCACGGTTGCCCCAGTCACGTTGACCGCCTTGGTAACCGCCACCGCCGTTGCCGTCGCGGCGCGGTGCTGCGCCATCACGGTCGCCGCCGAAGCTGCGTTGGAAGCGGCCCTCGCTGTTGCCACCATTGCCGGTGCGTGCGGCATAGCCTTCACGCTGGCCACGGTAGCCGCCGCCATTGCCACCACCGTTTCCACGGTAGCCGCCACGGTCACCACCGGCTCGCGGGCCGCCGGTGCGTGGCTTGGGCGAGCGCTTCGGCTCCAGGCCTTCCACAACGGATGCGTCGATGCGGCGATCAACGAAGCGCTCGATGCGGCGCCATTGGAACGTGTCGTTGTGGTTCACCAGATTGATGGCGATACCGCTGCGACCGGCACGGCCCGTGCGACCGATACGGTGCACGTAGTCTTCGGCCTGCTTGGGCAGGTCGAAGTTGACCACGTGCGTGATGTCCGGCACGTCGATGCCGCGGGCTGCCACGTCGGTGGCCACCAGGATGCGCAGGTGACCACGGCGCAGTGCGGTCAGCGTGCGGTTGCGCGCGCCTTGGTGCATGTCACCGTGCAGGGCGCCAGCGGCAAAACCGGTTTCGGTCAGGCGCTCGGCCAGCGAGTCGGCATCGCGCTTGGTGGCCGTGAACACGATTGCTTGCTTGAGCGATGCATCGCGCAGCAGGTGGTCGAGCAGTTGCTGCTTGTGCGAGACGTCGTCGGTGAAGTGCAGGCGCTCTTCAATGTTGCTCTGGTCAAGCTTGGCAGCAGCGATTTCGATACGCTGCGGGTCACGCATCATGCGCTCGGCCAGTTGCTCGATGCGGCGGTCCATGGTGGCCGAGAACATCAGCATCTGGCGCGTGGCCGGCGTGGCACCGACGATGGCTTCGATGTCGTCAGCAAAGCCCATGTCGAGCATGCGGTCGGCTTCATCGAACACCAGCATGTCCAGTGCCGACAGGTCAATGCGACCCGAGTCAATGTGGTCGAGCAGACGGCCAGGTGTGGCGATGATGATGTCCGGCATGCGGGCCAGCATGTCGAGCTGCTTCGGGTAGGGCATGCCGCCCAGGATGCTCGCGCAGACGATGCGGCGCATGTGGCGGCCGTATTGCGAAGCAGCGGTCGTCACCTGCAGGGCGAGTTCACGCGTTGGCGTGAGCACCAGCAGCGACGGCTTGGCCGGAGCCGGGCGGGGGCGGCGACCCTTCATGCGTTGCGGCGGGCCGTCCATGCGCGGGCGCTGCGGCTCGGGTTGCTCGCTGATGCGTTGAATGGCCGGCAGCATGAAGGCTGCGGTCTTGCCCGAACCAGTCTGGCTCGTGACCAGCAGGTCGCGGCCTGACAAGCAGGCCGGAATGGCTTGCGCTTGCACCGGTGTCGGGGTGGTGTAGTTCACTTCGCCCAGCGCGCGGACGATGCGCTCGTCCAGGCCCAGCTCGGCAAAGGCGTTGGCGCGGGTTGCGGCGTCGGCCAGCAGTGCGTCGGAATTCGGGGTGTCGGTGTTTTCAGCGTGCGCAATAGCGCCGCTGCCGTCTTGAGGCTGCGTCATGTCGAATAG
>NZ_JAELUI010000280.1 GCF_016429285.1 Ralstonia sp. ASV6 | reverse complement strand
GGCCGTATCCAGGGCAAGGCTGGCGCCAAGCGCTACGGTTTCGGCTGGTACGAAGCCGCCAACTACGACGAGCTGATCGACCACCCGGTCGAGATGGGCACCTTCGAGATGGTCTCGTTCGAGGCCTGCGGTGCGCAGCACGATGCCGTCTTCACCGGCCGCGTGCCGAACCTCGATCTGGAGCGCATCGCGCGGGATTTCAAGCGCATCTGTGAAGCACAGATCCGCCTGTTCGAGCCGCAGACTGCCACCGCCCCGTTCCTCGACAGCAACCGCCGCTACGTCTTCATGACGATGGTCACGACCGACGGCTATGGCGGCCTGGAACACCGCGCCAGCACCGCGCTGATGTGCGCACGCAATGACCTGCCCGTGACCGGCCGCGATGAGACCACCGAGGGCTATCGCACCTTCCTCGGCCTCGTCAGCCACGAGTATTTCCACACCTGGAACGTCAAGCGCATCAAGCCGGCTACCTTCGTGCCGTATGCGCTCGACCGCGAGGTGCACACGCCGCTGCTGTGGCTGTTCGAAGGCTTCACCAGCTACTACGACGACCTGATGCTGGTGCGCTCGGGTTTGATCTCCGAGGCGCAGTACCTGGAGATGGTCGCCAAGACATGGAACGGCGTGCTGCGCGGCAGCGGCCGCCTGAAGCAGAGCGTGGCCGAAAGCTCGTTCGACGCGTGGACGAAGTACTACCGCCAGGACGAGAACGCCCCCAACGCCATCGTCAGCTACTACACCAAGGGCTCGCTCGTGGCGCTGGCGCTGGATTTGACGATCCGCACACAGACCGACGGCGAACGTTCGCTCGACGACGTGATGCGCGCCCTGTGGGTGACGTACGGCCGCGACTTCTATGCCGCCGGCCACACGCAGCGCGGCGTGACTGAAGCCGGGTTGACCGCCCTGATGGAAGAGATCACCGGCCTGCGCCTGCGCACGCTGGTGCGCCAGTTGACCGAAGGGCGCGACGATCCACCGCTGCCCGCGCTGTTCAAGGCGATGGGCGTGAGCGCAACGCGCAAGGCGGCCGAGACGGCACTCGCCCTGGGCGTCAAATCGGGCGCCGAGAACGGCTTCGTCAAGCTGCAGCAGGTATTCGACGGCAGCCCGGCACAGCGTGCCGGCTTGTCCGCTGGCGACCTGATCGTCGCGGTGGACGGCCTGCGCGTGCCGGCCGGTCAACTCGACAAGACCCTGGCGCGGCATCGCGCTGGCGATACGGTGTCCGTGCACGTGTTCCGCCGCGATGAGCTCATGGCGCTGGATGTGACGCTCGCCACCGACGCCACACCGCAGTTCACGCTGGCGCTGGCGTCCGACCCGTCGCCGCTGCGCTCGGCATGGCTGGGCAAGCGCGCCGCCGGCCGCAAGGTTGTGCGCGATGCGCGCGCCGCACGCGGCAAGTCGGCCGCCTGATCCGCGCAGCCGATGGACTACGCCCACGACCCACGCACCTTTCTCTACAGCCACTACGTATCGCGCGGCATCCGCACCGCCACCGGCGTGATCGGCCTGACGCTGCTCGCGCTGCTGGTGATGGATCTGCAGGGCGCGATGGTGGTGTCGATCGGTGCGCTGTGCACCAGCCTGATGGACTTGCCCAGCCCGCTGCGGCACAAGTTCAACGAAATGATGGCGTGCGTGCTGCTGACCACGGCTGTCACCTTCATCGTGGCAGTGGCCACGCCCTACGCCGTCCTGCCGGTGGTGCTCGTGCTGGTGACCTTCCTGGCCGGCATGATGGTGGCGTACGGCAACAAGACGATGCCGCTGCAGTTTGCGGCGCTGTTCGTCATGACGCTCACGTTTACCGAGGAGTTCGCCTTCCGCGAAGCGGTGGAACACACCGTGCAGTTCTTCCTCGGCGCCATGGGCTACATGGCCTTTGCGATGGCGGTGGCGTGGGGCCAGCGGCGCCGCATCAAGGAGCAGGTGCTGGCCGAGTGCCTGTACGAGCTGGCCGTGTACGTCGAACGCAAGGCCGGCTTCTACGACGCCTCCAAGGATTTCGACGAGCAGTTCAACGCGCTGGTGCGCCAGCAGATTTCGGTGGCAGACAAGCAGCAGGTGGCGCGCGACTTTGTCTTCCGCGACAACCGCACGGCCAGTGACGGGCGCCTCGTGCAGATCCACATGCGGATGCTCGACATCTACGAGTACCTGCTGTCATCCAACACCGACTACCCGCTGCTGCGCCAGTATCTGGCGGACGCCGAGATCCTGCGCCTGCTGCACGGGATCATTGAGCGCCTGCGCCAGGACATCGAAGGCGTCGCCTACGCCGTGGGCCGCGACCGTGCGTCACCTACGCCCATGTCGTATGAGCAGGAGATGGCTGCCATCGACGCCGCGTTCAACGACGTGCAGCACGGTCACCACGGCATTCCAATCGAGGCCATTGCCGCGCTGGAGGAGTCGATTGCCACCGTGCGCGGCGCGATCCGCCTGATGGCCCAACTGCACGCGGCCACGGCCACACCGGTGGAGTTGTCCAAGGTGCTGCTGCGCCCGGACATGACGCCGTTCCTCACGCGCCAGAAGTACGAGCTGCGGCTGGTGCTGGAGGAGCTGACGTGGCGCTCGCCGGTGCTGCGCTTTGCGCTGCGCATCTCGATGGCGGTCGCTGCTGGGCTGTGGATTGCCGACCACCTGCCGTACTCCTCACATGGCTACTGGGTCTTGCTGACCATCGTCGTGATCCTCAAGCCGACGTTCAGCATGACGCGCCAGCGCAATTTCGACCGGGTGCTCGGCACGCTCATCGGC
>NZ_JAELUI010000027.1 GCF_016429285.1 Ralstonia sp. ASV6 | reverse complement strand
TGCGATTCCCGAAGCGCAGCAGGGCCTGAACGTGGCGCGTATCGGTGCGCTGCTGGCGGGCCTGCCGAACACGGTGGGCGGCGTGACCGTCAACCGCTTCTGCGCCTCGGGCCTGACGGCCGTGGCCATGGCGGCTGACCGCATCCGCGTGGGTGAATCCGATGTGATGATCGCCGCCGGTGTCGAATCGATGAGCATGGTGCCGATGATGGGCAACTCGCCGTCGATGTCGCCGGAGATCTTCACGCGTGACGAGAACGTCGGCATTGCCTATGGCATGGGCCTGACGGCGGAGAAGGTCGCCCAGCAATGGAAGATCTCGCGCGAGGCGCAAGACGCCTTCTCGCTGCTGTCGCACCAGAAGGCGCTGGCGGCGCAGCAGGCCGGTGAGTTCAAGGACGAGATCACCCCGATCGAGATCATCGAGAAGTTCCCGAACCTGGGCACGGGCGCTGTGGACATCAAGACGCGCACCATGTCGCTGGACGAAGGCCCGCGTGCCGATACTTCGGTTGAGGGCCTGGGCAAGCTGCGTGCCGTGTTCGCGAACAAGGGCAGCGTGACGGCGGGCAACAGCTCGCAGACGTCGGATGGCTCGGGCGCGCTGATCCTGGTGTCGGAGAAGATCCTCAAGCAATTCAACCTGACGCCGCTGGCGCGCTTCGTGTCGTTTGCGGTGCGCGGTGTGCCGCCGGAGATCATGGGGATCGGCCCGAAGGAGGCCATTCCTGCCGCACTGAAGGCTGGCGGCCTGACGCAAGATCAGATCGACTGGATCGAGTTGAATGAAGCGTTTGCCGCGCAGTCGTTGGCTGTGATTCAGGACCTGGGCCTGGACACCAGCAAGATCAACCCGCTGGGCGGCGCGATTGCGCTGGGTCACCCGCTGGGCGCGACCGGTGCCATCCGCGCCGCGACCGTTGTGCACGGCCTGCGCCGTCGCAACCTGAAGTACGGCATGGTGACGATGTGCGTCGGCACCGGCATGGGTGCTGCGGGCATTTTCGAACGCATGTGACCCCACGTGAGGGGGAAGGCTCAGGCCGCTCTTTAGGGCCTTCCCCTGCTTGATATCGCCCGTCTCACCACGCATAGTTGCGCAGGCGCGCACAGCAATACAGAACAAGCGCGCCGAAGAATGCGGCCCACGCCAGTGGGCACGCGACAGAAGCGGAGCCACGATTCCGCGACAGAGGAGACACACCACCGGGTCACCGGCGGTGCACCAAGAGGAGGGCGCGCGATGGGCAACATCAGCGACACAATCGTGTTGACCGACGCGGCATGCGACATGCCGCGCTCGATGATCGATCAACTGGGTCTGGGCGTGGTGCCGTTCCGCATCCGTGCGGGCGATATCTTCGTGGAAGACCGACGCGACGAGGTGGCACTGCCGCAGCTCTACCGCAAGTACCTCGTTGATAAGCAAGACCACTATGCCGAGTCGATCCCGCTGCTTGAGCGCGAGATTGAAGACTACCTGCTCAAGCACGTGGTCACCCAACACGATCGCGCTTTGCTGCTGACGATTGCCAGCTCACGCAGCCATTTCTATAGCCACGCCACTGGCGCAGTGGTAGGCACCACGGCCAAGAGCTTCAAGCCGCGCAAGGATGCCGGCCGCTCGGGTCTGTTCGAGCTGACGGTGGTGGACACCGGCGCCATTGGCCCTGGCCAGGCGCTGATGGTGCACGAGGCCGCACGCATGCTGCGCGAAGGCGCCGAAGTGCGCGATGTGGTGCATGTGATCGAGAACCGCCTGCGCGATGCCTCGCACGTCTATCTCGTGCCGGACGAGTTGCTGTACATGTACACACGTGCCAAGCAAAAGGGCGAGAAGAGCATCACCTGGGGGCGCTACATGATGGGCACGGCGTTCAATGTGCGCCCGCTCATCCATATGCATCGCGGCGAGACCGAAGCCATTGCCAAGGTGCGCGGCTCTGATGAAGGGATTCGCCGCCTGCTCGCGCACACCGAAACCATGATCGCCGAGGAGCGTCTGGCCACGCCCGTGGTGGCGATCACGTATTCCGGTTCGCTCGACAACGTGCGCCGCATGGAGCCGGTGCAAGCGTTGATGCGAACCGCACAGGATCACGGCGTGGAAGTGCTGCTCGCGCCGATGAGCCTGACCGTGGCGTTGAACGTTGGGGCCAACGCGTTCTCCGTCGGTTATTTATCGGATTCCCCTGTGCCAATCTAGCGGCACGGGTTTTACCTTGGAGTTTTCATGTCGATTCGTACCGAAACCGCAGACGGCGTCCTGACGCTCACTTTCGACCGTCTGGACCGCAAGAACGCCATCACCGCTGCGATGTACCAGACGCTGGCGGATGCACTGGTGGCCGCCGAGACCGATCCCGCCATCCGCGTGATCGTGCTGGCGGGCCACGAAAGCGTCTTCACGGCTGGCAACGATCTTGAAGACTTCATGAAGCATCCGCCCAAGGATGAAAGCGCCCCGGTGCACCAGTTCCTGAAGGCAATCAGCACGGCGACCAAGCCGTTGATTGCTTCGGTGAGCGGTGCGGCGGTTGGTGTGGGCACGACGATGCTGCTGCATTGTGACCTCGTCTATGCCTCGGAGACGGCCAAGCTGTCGATGCCGTTCGCGCAACTGGGGCTGTGCCCGGAGGCAGCGTCGAGCCTACTGCTGCCGCAACTGGCCGGCTATCACCGCGCGGCCGACAAGCTGCTGTTTGGTGAGCCATTCGATGCACAGGAAGCGCGCGAACTGGGCTTGGTGAATCGCGTGTTGCCGGCGGGTGAACTCGATGCCTTCGTGCGTACGCAGGCGCGCAAGCTGACGTTGCTGCCACCGGCTTCGCTGCGCGCCACCAAGCGGCTGATGAAAGAAGGTGCCATGCCGCAGATTGCCGCGCGCATGTCGCTGGAAGGCAAGCAGTTCGGCGAGATGCTGCGTGCGCCGGAAGCGCGTGAGGCGTTCACGGCATTTTTCGAGAAGCGCCGTCCGGACTTCTCCAAGTTCAACTGAGCACGCTGCTTCAACGCAAAAGAAAACCCGGCCTAGGCCGGGTTCTTTTATTCAAGGCTGCGATTTACTGCTGCGGCAGCACGCGCGGTTTGCGGGTCTCGTCGGTGGCGACGTAGGTGAGGGTGGCTTCCGTGACCTTGACGGTGGCGTGGCGGCCGTTGGTGCCCATGCGCTGCGCATAGACCTCGACATCCACGGTGATGGAAGTGCGGCCAGTCTTGACCACCTCGGCATAGAAGCTCACCAGGTCGCCTACGTACACGGGCTGCTTGAAGACGAACGAGTTGACCGCAATCGTCGCCACGCGCCCGTTGGCACGCACCACCGCCGGAATCGACCCGGCAATGTCGACCTGCGACATGATCCAGCCGCCGAACACGTCGCCGTGCACGTTGGCGTCGGACGGCATCGGCATGACACGCACAGCGGGTTGCTTGCCGGCGGGCAGCTTGACGGTTTCAGTGGAGGCTTGGGTATCGGACATGATGATGCAGGGCAGCATTGAAGCGGAGAGAAGTACCCACCAGCGGGTGCGGGGCGTACGCAGGTGATCGGTGGGAGAATACACAATCCGCCATTTTATTGCACCGCACATGCGCCGCTTCCCCGCCTCTTCCGAACCGCCTCCGCCCGGGGGTAACCGCGGTGACTGGCGCACCATCAAGAGCCTGCTGCCGTACCTGTTGGCCTACAAGTGGCGTGTCGGGTTTGCGCTGACGTTTCTGATCGCGGCCAAGGTCGCCAACCTTGGCGTGCCGATGGTCATGAAGCGGCTGATCGATGCGATGAACGTATCGCTTTCGGACCCGCGCGCGCTGCTGGTCGTGCCGGTAGGCATCATCATCGGGTATGGGCTGCTGCGGCTGTCGACGTCGCTGTTCTCTGAGCTGCGTGAAATTCTCTTTGCGAAGGTGACGGAGAGCTCGGTGCGCACGCTCGCGCTCCAGGTGTTCCGGCATCTGCATGCGCTGTCGCTGCGCTTTCACCTGGAGCGCCAGACCGGCGGCATGAGCCGCGACATCGAGCGTGGTACGCGCGGTATCCAGTCGCTGATCTCGTATTCGCTCTACAGCATCTTGCCGACGCTGGTGGAAGTGGGCCTTGTCATCACGTACTTCTTTGTGAAGTACGACGTGTGGTTCGCGCTCATCACGTTCTGCGCGCTGGTCAGCTACATCGTCTTTACGGTGACGGTAACGAACTGGCGCACGCACTTCCGCCGCAAGATGAACGAGCTGGACTCGCGCGCCAATCAGAAGGCGATCGATTCGCTGCTGAACTTCGAGACGGTCAAGTACTTCGGCAACGAAGAGTACGAAGCGCGCCGCTACGACGAAAACTTGCAGAAGTACCGCGCTGCCGCCATTCGCTCGCAGAGCTCGCTGTCGCTGCTGAACTTTGGTCAGCAGGTCATCGTGGCCACTGCGCTGATCCTGATCCTGTATCGCGCCACGCAGGGTGTAGCGGCTGGGCACATGACGCTGGGCGACCTCGTGCTGGTCAACACGCTGATGCTGCAGATCTACATTCCGCTCAATTTCCTGGGTGTGATCTACCGTGAGCTGAAGCAGGCGGTGACCGACATGGACCGCATGTTCCACCTGCTGCAAACCAATCGCGAGGTGGCCGACAAGCCGGATGCCCAACCGCTGGCTGTCCACGCTGGTGAGGTGCGGTTCGCGCATGTGGACTTCAGCTACGAGGCCAAGCGCCAGATCCTGTTTGATGTCGACTTCACCATTCCTGCAGGCACGACCACGGCGGTCGTCGGACAAAGTGGCTCGGGCAAGTCGACACTCGCGCGCTTGCTGTTCCGCTTCTACGACGTCAAATCCGGCGCCATTGAAATCGACGGCCAGGACTTGCGCGACGTTACGCAAGCGAGCGTGCGTGCAGCCATCGGCATCGTTCCGCAAGACACGGTGCTCTTCAACGACAGCATCTACTACAACATCGCCTACGGCCGCCCCGAGGCGACACGCGAAGAGGTGATCGAAGCCGCCCGCGCCGCGCAGATCCACCACTTTGTCGAATCGCTGCCTGATGGCTACGACACACAGGTCGGTGAGCGTGGGCTGAAGCTCTCCGGTGGCGAGAAGCAGCGCGTGGCGATCGCGCGGACGCTGCTCAAGCGTCCGCCGATTCTGGTGTTCGACGAGGCCACTTCGGCGCTCGACTCGCGCACCGAGCACGCCATCCAGGAAGAGCTGATGCGCCTGGCGCAGAATCACACCACGCTGGTCATCGCGCACCGCCTGTCCACCATCGTGGGCGCGCACCAGATCCTGGTGATGGAGCACGGCCGCATCATCGAGCGTGGCACGCATGAACAACTGCTGCGCGCCGAAGGGCGTTACGCGCAGATGTGGCGCATGCAGGCGCGCGAGCCCGAGCGCGAACAGGAAGCGGCCATCTGACGGCTACATGGCCTGCGCTACCGCGTGGAAGTTGGCGGCGACACGCTGGCGCAGGTAGTCCTCCGCGCTGATCGGCACGTACTTGCCGGACGGGCTTTCGATCATTACGTCACGGTTGGCCTGACAGAAGAAAGCAAGGCTGTAGCGCGAACCCTGGTACTCGTGCGGCAATGGGTTGCGCACCCGATGGAAGTTCGACGGCAGTCGGTCGTCGCTCCACCGCATCAGCATGTCGCCGATATTGCAGGTGATGACATCGTCCGCCGGTTCGATGCTGGTCCATGCCTCGCCTTGCATTTCCTTGCCCGGACACAATTGCAGGCCACCCTGGCCGGTACGCTGGAACAGCAGCGTCAGGCAATCGAAATCTGTGTGTGCGCCGGCGCGCCAGAGGCCGCTCGGCATGGACGGATCGGTCGGAAAGTAGTGCAGCAGCCGCAATGTGCTCTGATAGGTCGGGCTCGATGGGTCGTGTGCGCGCGTAAAGAAATCCGCGTCAAATCCGAGCTTGTCGGCAAAGCACGACAGCACGCGCATGCCCAGTTGCCAACACTGCGCCTCGAACGCCAGCATGGCCGCGCGGAAACCGGGCAACTCGTCTTCGCTCGGCCATAGCGGGGTCATGTGCGGTAGCGTGATCTGGTAAGACTCTTTCTGATCCTGGGTGCCAGTGGACGGGCGCACCTGTGCGCGGCTTTCCCAACCACTATTCAGCGCACGCTGCAGCGGGTACTGCGCCTTGACGCCATCTGGCAGCGCGAAGAAGCGTTGTGCCATCTCGAATGCACCGTGTACCTGCGCCAGGTCGATCCCATGATTGACGAGCTGGAAGAAGCCGACATCGGTGGCGGCGACCCACAACGCGTTGGTGATCTGTGCGCGGCGCGCATCGAAATCGGAAAGGTCGATGCGGTGGATTTCACGCGAATCGGTTTCCGAACCCAATCCGCCCATGCGGGCTTCCTTGTCGAGCTCGGTGAGCGTGTAGGAGGAGGTGGCGAGCGTGGTCATGTGGACTCCATGCGAAAGAAGGTCGATGAATGTCGGACCAGGAGCCGCAAGACCAAGCGCAAAAGCGATGGCAGTGTCTTGAAGTTCCAAACGGTACACAGGCCAACCCTTGCGGCTCGGCCTGTTCCGACTTCAAGAGCAATTCCCGGCCAGCCGGCACGCTGCGCACGGCTGCTGAACGCTTCTACTCTTGCAGGGAATCACGCAAGGTTCAGGCCAACGCCCAAGGGCGCAAGCTGCAGGCCGTGGCTTGCTTTCGTATGCACCATAGAGGGTTCGCGCGCACCTTCGATGCGCACGCCATGCACAGCGCTGGCGTGTCGATACCGTGCGCATGCGTATCTGCATGACGCTGTGGCGGATGGTATGAAAGTTGCAAAACACGAGGCGAGAGTAGAAGCGTTCACTGCTGTGAGAGGTGCCCTCCGGCACTTCGCACGATCAACGCAGCAGCCGGAAATTGCTCTTGAAAGCCGCGCCTGCGCGTCCGGTTGTCCGGCGCATGGCCGTGCCTTCATGACGCAATGCCCGGCCTCCATCGAACCGCATGGGCTCTCATGATGGCGTAGCTGCAGGCGTGTTGAACGACAGCTCAAACCGCGCCCCGCCATGAAACCTCGCCTCCTTCGCCGCCTTTTCGGGCTGGCTGCCATCGCCACCTTCTTCTGCTCTGCCAGTGCGTTTGCACTGGATAAGGTCGTCTTTCTCACCTCCTGGTATGCCCAGGCCGAACATGGCGGCTTCTATCAGGCCGTTGCCACCGGCCTCTACAAAAAGTACGGGCTTGACGTGCAGATACGCATGGGCGGGCCGCAGGTCAACGGTATGCAGATCCTGACCAGCGGGCAGGCAGATTTCCTCATGGGTTATGACCTGCAGGTGCTCAAGAGCGTTGAGCAGGGCGTGCCCGTCACCACGGTGGGCGCTTCCATGCAAGCCGACCCGCAGGGCATGATGACCCACGAGGACGTCAAGAGCCTGGCCGATCTCAGGGGGCGAAGCGTCCTTGTCTCCACCTCCGGACGTACGACGTGGTGGCCGTGGCTAAAGGGCAAGTACAAGCTGGACGAAGCGCAGTCGCGCGTCTACACGTTCAATCTGCAACCCTTTCTTGCCGATCCGAAATCCGCGCAGCAAGCCTATGCGTCGTCTGAGTTGTTCAGCGCCGACAAGGCCGGGGCGAAGACGCATTTCTTCCTGTTTGCCGATGACGGCTACCCGCCGTACGGCACCACCATCGTGGCGATGGACAAAACCGTCAAAGACAAGCCCGACCTGGTCGCCCGCTTCGTGCGCGCATCGATGGAGGGCTGGAAGAGTTACCTGGCCGACCCTGCGCCGGCCAATGCGCTCATCAAGCACGACAATCCCAACATGCACGATGACCAGCTCGCCTATGGGCTGGAGAAGCTCAAGCAATTCCGCATGATTACGGGTGGCGATGCGGTCACGCTGGGCATTGGTGTCATGACCGACGCACGCTGGAAGCAAACGCGCGACTTCATGGTGAGTGCGGGCTTGCTGAAAGCCGACGTGGATTGGAAGCGGGCTTACACCACGCAATTCGTCAAAGACCTGAAGGTGATGCCTTGAACGCCATCACTGCCACGAACAAAGCGCAACCACGATTTGGCCAAGGGGGTCCCCATGTCGCTCGTCTCTCGTAGCAACCGGACGGGTGCGCCCGTACCGCTTGGCGGCGGCCAACCACCGCTTGATGGCATGCGCAGTAGCGATGCGCCGGCGCTGTTTGCCAACCAGGTCGAGAAGACCTATCCAAACGGTACCGTGGCTCTTGAGCGCGTGAAGCTTGCCATCCAGCCGGGCGAGTTCGTTTCGTTGCTCGGGCCATCCGGCTGCGGCAAGAGCACGCTGCTCAAGCTGTTTGCCGGGTTGGAGCAACCATCGGCCGGTCACGTGCGTTGGTGGGGCGGGCCCACACTTGCCGCTGGTGTCGGCACACCGGGCCGCACGCTGGCGATGGTGTTCCAGGAGGCCACGCTGATGCCGTGGGCCAAGGTGGTCGAGAACGCCCGTCTGCCTCTCGACCTCGCCCGCATGCCGCGCCCGGAAGCCGATGAGCGTGTGCGGCGCGCGCTGTCGCTGGTTGGGCTCGGTCAATTCGGGCAGGTGTATCCGCGCGAGCTGTCAGGCGGCATGCAGATGCGTGTATCGATTGCGCGAGCCCTGGCTACGCATCCGGACCTGCTGCTGATGGACGAGCCATTTGGCGCGCTTGATGAATTCACTCGCAACAAGCTCGATGCCGATTTGCGCGCGTTGTGGGCCGAGCGGGGGCTCACGGTGGTGTTCGTTACGCACAGCATCTACGAGGCGGTTTATCTGTCGAGCCGCGTGATCGTGATGGCGGCGCGCCCCGGCCGCGTGATCGCCGATGTGCCGATCGAAGGGCCGACCGTGCGCGATGAAGCGTTTCGCGTGTCGCCGATGTTCATGCAGTACTGCGCGCAGTTGTCGGCATTGCTCACGCAGGCCAACACAGGCGCACCTGTCATCGATTGACCCAGGAGTTCATCATGCATCCTCCACTATTGTCCCGACCCGCCGTACAGCGGGTGGCCGCGCCGCTTGCGGTGGGTATTGTGCTGCTGCTTGCCTGGCAGGCCGTTTGCGTGGCATTTGATGTGCCGCCCTATCTCGTGCCTTCTCCGGTAGCAATCGGCAAGACACTGATCGAAGACTGGTCGCTGCTGGCCGGTTCGTTATGGGTGACGCTGCAGATCACGCTGCTGGCATTCGCGTTGGCGGTGGCATGTGGCACGGCGGCGGCGTTCCTGTTCGTGCAGAGCCGGTTGATCGAAGCCAGCTTGTTTCCGTATGCGATTCTGCTGCAGGTCACGCCAGTCGTGGCCATCGCGCCGCTGATCATCATCTGGGTCAAGGAGCCGACGCTTGCACTTGTCATCTGTGCAACGCTGGTAGCGGTGTTCCCGATCATCTCGAACACGGTGCTCGGTTTGCGCAGCGTCAACCCCGGGCTGGCCAACCTGTTTCGCATCAATCGGGCGAGCCGATGGGATACGCTCGTGCGACTGCGCATTCCGAGTGCATTGCCATACTTCTTTGGCGGTTTGCGCATTTCGTGCGGGCTGTCGCTGATCGGCGCCGTGGTCGCGGAGTTTGTGGCGGGTACCGGTGGTACAGGTGCGGGGCTGGCCTACCAGATCCTGCAAGCGGGGTTTTCATTGAACATCCCGCGCCTGTTTGCCGCGCTCTTTCTGATTACGCTGACCGGCATTGCGCTGTTCGCGATCATGGTTGCGCTGTCGCGAATGGTGCTGTCGCACTGGCATGAAAGCGAGGTCGCATGACACCCGCCATTGAACCCTCGCTCCTGATCCGCAACGCGGCGGCCATCCTCACGGGGCAGGACATGCGCGCCGGTCACGCCGAGCGCATTGCCGGACCGGACATTCGCATCGCCGGCGGCATGATCGAAGCCATTGGCCGTCTGCCGCCACGGCCCGGTGAGCGCGTCATGGATGCGACCGATTGCGTGGTGTATCCCGCGTGGATCAACACGCATCATCACCTGTTCCAGTCGTTGCTGAAAGGCGAGCCACAGGGACTGAATCTGACGCTCACTCCCTGGCTGGGTGCCACGCCGTACCGCTTTCGCGCCGCCTTCGACGAGGAGACCTTTCGTCTGGCTGCCCGCATCGGCTTGATCGAGCTGGTGCGTAGCGGCTGCGCAACGGTGGCCGACCATAACTATCTCTACTACCCAGGCATGCCGTTCGACAGCTCAGCCATCCTGTTTGAAGAGGCTGAAGCACTGGGTTTGCGTTTCGTCCTGTGCCGCGGTGGCGCAACGCGCACGCGTGGTCTGGAGAGTGCCTTGCCACAAGCGCTGCGCCCGGAGCCGCTCGACACGTACTTGGCTGACTGCGAGCGGTTGGTCGCGCGCTACCACCAGGTTGGCCCCAATGCCATGCGCCGCGTTGTGATGGCGCCGACGACACCGCTGTATTCGATGTCGCCCGAGGAGTTGCGCACATGCGCCCGCACCGCGCGTCGGCTTGGTATTCGACTGCACAGTCATCTGTCAGAAACGGTGGAGTACCAGAACGTGGCCCTCGCACTGCACGACACCACGCCGGTGGCATTCTGTGGTGAGCATGAGTGGCTCGGCCCGGATGTCTGGTTCGCCCATCTGGTCAAACTGGGGCCCTCGGAAATCCATGCGCTGGGCGAGACCGGCACCGGGATCGCGCACTGCCCGCAAAGCAACGGCCGGCTTGGCAGCGGCATTGCCAATATTCCAGCGCTGGAGGCAGCGGGTATGCCTGTGTCGATCGGTGTGGATGGGGCCGCTTCCAACGAGGCGGCCGACATGATTTCCGAAGCCCATGCCGCTTGGTTGATGCAGCGCGCGCGTCGCGGCGAGCAGGCGCGCGCCCAAGCGGAGGGCGGCAGTGCGGAAGGCGGTGCGGATGCCGCTCGTATCGAAGACGTCGTGCGCTGGGGAACAGCCGGTGGCGCCAACGTGCTCGGGCTGGAAGGCGTTGGCACCGTCGCGCAGGGCCAAAGCGCCGACCTCGCAATCTATCGGCTCGACGATCCTCGCTACTTCGGTCTGCATGACCCGGCCATCGCACCGGTGGCCAGTGGCGGACGGCCGAGCCTGCGCGCTTTGCTGGTGGGCGGGCGTGTTGTTGTGGAGGAGGATGCGATCCCCGGTGTTGATCTTGTATTGCTGGGGGTACAGGCCCGCGCGGCGGTCGAACAGCTTGTACAGCGCGCCGAAAGGATGCGTGCCTGAGGCTGCCGGTGTCGGCAGCGCTTAAAATGTCCTTCCAGCAGGCGCCCGAACGGGGTGCGTCCGCCAGTGCGCGGGCGGCCCCTGGCGCCATCGACACCGCGGGGAAGGGGATTCAAGGCGATGGAACTCAAATGGCTGGAAGACTTCATCAGCCTGGCGGAAACACGCAGTTTTTCGCGCTCGGCGGAGTTGCGGCACGTCACGCAGCCAGCATTCTCCCGGCGTATCCAGTCGCTCGAAGCATGGCTGGGCAATGAATTGATCGACCGATCAAGCTATCCCACGCGCCTCACGCCCGCGGGCGAGGTCTTCTACGAGCAGGCCCTGGCGATGCTCGCGCAGGTGAGTGAGACGCGTGCATTGATGCGGGGCCAGCGTCCGGCCAGCGCGTCGACCATCGACTTTGCTGTGCCGCACACGCTGTCGCTCACGTTCTTTCCAGGGTGGCTGGCACAAGTGGAGGAGAAGGTTGGCAAGCTGCAGTGCCGCCTGCGTGCGCTCAACGTGCACGATGCGGTGATGACGCTGGTGGAGGGCGGCTGCGATCTCGTCATGGTCTATCACCATGCACGCCAGATGATCCAGCTCGACCCAACGCGCTACGACATGCTGGTACTGGGCACCGAGCGGCTGTCGCCGTTCTCGAAGCCGGACGCAAACGGCCGCCCGATCTACCGGCTGGTGCCTGCAGCGCGCAAGCCGATTCCCTACCTCAGCTACACGCCGAATGCCTTCCTGGGCCGCATGGTCGATGTGCTGCTGGAGAACTCGCCGGTGGCACCGCTGCTCGATAAGTGCTACGAGACCGATATGGCCGAGGCGCTCAAGGTGATGGCGCTGGCGGGCCACGGCGTTGCCTTCCTGCCGGAGAGCGCGGTGCGTGACGATGTCGCTGCCGGGCGGCTTGTGCGCGCTGAAGGCAAGGGCGGTGGCACGCTGTCGATCGAGATGGAGATCCGGCTGTACCGCGAGCACCCGCAGAACGGCGCGCATGATCGCCGCCACCCGCAATCCAAGCGCAAACGGGAACTGATCGACACGCTGTGGAGTGCGCTCGTGGGCTGAATGAGGTATCGCATTGGTGCGTAGGGTTATGCGCCTGATGCATAACCCGATGTAAAAACGGCATTGGATTTCGTTCTGGGCGGTCCCTAAGCTGGCGGGCATTTTGTGGGACCGCATATTCCCAAACGAGGGGCCTTACCGAGGTCCAAAAAAGGAAGACACCATGTCCAATGTCGCTTCTCCGACGACACTTCAGCACGCCATCCCGTCCTATCTACCGGCCGACAACCTCGGCCCGTGGGGCATCTATCTGCAGCAGGTCGACCGGGTCACCCCCTACCTCGGCTCGCTGGCACGCTGGGTTGAAACCCTCAAGCGCCCCAAGCGCGCCCTGATCGTCGATGTGCCCATCCAGATGGATGACGGCAGCATTGCCCACTTCGAGGGTTATCGCGTGCAGCACAACACGTCGCGCGGCCCGGGCAAGGGTGGCGTGCGTTTCCACCAGGACGTGACGCTGTCGGAAGTGATGGCACTGTCTGCATGGATGTCGGTGAAGAACGCGGCTGTGAACGTGCCGTACGGCGGCGCCAAGGGCGGCATTCGTGTCGACCCGCGCAAGCTGTCTTCCGGTGAGCTGGAACGCCTGACCCGTCGCTACACCAGCGAGATCGGCATCATCATCGGCCCGAACAAGGACATCCCGGCACCGGACGTGAACACCAACGCGCAGATCATGGCGTGGATGATGGACACGTATTCCATGAACGAAGGCTCCACCGCCACCGGCGTGGTGACCGGCAAGCCGATCGCACTGGGCGGTAGCCTGGGCCGTCGTGAAGCCACCGGCCGCGGTGTGTTCGTGGTTGGCAGCGAAGCCGCACGCAACCTCGGCATTGATGTCAAGGGCGCACGCGTGGTGGTGCAGGGCTTCGGCAACGTGGGTAGCGTGGCCGCCAAGTTGTTCCATGACGCCGGCGCGAAGGTCATCGCCGTGCAGGATCACAAGGGCATCGTGTTCAACGGCAGCGGCCTGGATGTCGACGCGCTGATCACGCACGTCGACCACAACGGCAGCGTGGCCGGCTTTGCTGCAGAGACCGTCTCGCAAGACGATTTCTGGGCACTGGATTGCGAATTCCTGATCCCGGCTGCACTGGAAGGCCAGATCACCGCCAAGAACGCGCCCCATATCAAGGCAAAGATTGTCGTGGAAGGTGCAAACGGCCCCACGACGCCCGAGGCCGACGACATCCTGCGCGACAAGGGCATCCTGGTGTGCCCGGACGTGATCGCCAACGCCGGCGGCGTGACGGTCAGCTATTTCGAGTGGGTGCAGGATTTCTCGAGCTTCTTCTGGACCGAAGACGAGATCAACCAGCGCCTGGTACGGATCATGCAAGACGCCTTCCGTGGTGTCTGGCAAGTTTCGCAGGACAACAAGGTCACTCTGCGTACGGCGGCGTTCATCATCGCCTGCACGCGGATTCTGCAGGCCCGCCAAGAGCGCGGTCTGTACCCCTGATCGGCGACGCGTCGGTCAAATACCGGCGCGGTGCTCCAACAGGGCGCTGCTCCGGTCTATCGCGTCGCTGCCGATCAGGCGGTCATGCGCGACGGTTGAAGAAAGCCGGTGCTGCATAGAACGAACCATAACGTTCCGGGGCACCGCACCACGAGAAGGGCGGCAACACTGTCGCCCTTCCATCCTCAAGTCGGGTTCGTGTAAGCGACAGAGAGCGCACATCGAGCGGGCTTTATTTCCCCTTGGTTTTTCTTTGAGTAGTTGGCGGTGATCCGCTCAAGCCATCGTGCATGCGTGCCGATTGAGCAGAGCGATTCCGTAGCCGATGCTGCGCAGCTTTTCCGGATTTCCGGAAAAGCACAATGTAAGGTGTCCGGTTGCTTGGAAAATACTGTTGCGGCAGGCCGTTTGCCAGAGGAAAAAATCCCGTTGGATTCAACGATTTAGTGGCAACACCAATACTGTCGCCAAATGTTTTTTGGTACAGTCCCGTCTTTCTCTTTCATGGTCAAAAGGAGACTTTCATGAACCTCGCGAAGCTGGCAACCGTGCTTGCAGCCGTTGGTGTGTTGAGCAGCGCTGCCCACGCGCAAGAGCTGACTGGTACGCTCAAGAAGATCAAGGACACCGGCACCATCACGCTGGGCGTACGCGATTCGTCCATCCCGTTCAGCTACAACGTTGGTGGCGTCCGTACGATTGGCTATTCGTACGACATCAACCAGAAGATCGTCGAGGCCGTGAAAGACCAGCTCAAGCTGAAGGATCTGCAGGTCAAGGAAATTCCGATCACCTCGCAGAACCGCATCACGCTGCTGCAGAACGGCACCATCGACATTGAGTGCGGTTCGACCACGAACAACCTCGAGCGCCAGAAGCAAGCCTCGTTTACCGACACAATCTTCGTCATCGGCACCCGCATCATGGTGAAGAAGGATTCGGGCATCAAGGACTGGGCAGACCTGAAGGGCAAGAACGTTGTGACCACTGCCGGTACGACGTCGGAGCGTCTGCTGCGCAAGTACAACGACGACAAGCAGCTCGGCATGAACATCATCAGCACCAAGGACCACGGTCAGTCGTTCCTGACGCTGGAATCGGGTCGTGCTGTCGCGTTCATGATGGACGACGCACTGCTGTACGGCGAGCGCGCCAAGGCCAAGAACCCGTCGGATTGGGTTGTCGTGGCCAAGCCGCAATCGCGCGAGGCCTACGGCTGCATGGTGCGCAAGGACGACGCTCCCTTCAAGGCGATTGCCGACAAGACCATCGCCGGTCTGATGAAGTCGGGCGAGATCAACGCGCTGTACACGAAGTGGTTCACGCAGCCGGTTCCGCCGAAGGGCGTGAACATGGACTTCCCGCTGTCGGATGACATGAAGGCGCTGATCAAGAACCCGAACGACAAGGCTCTTGACTGATCGGCTCCCTCAACGGGCCTGACTCAAGCATCATCGAAACGGAAGGCAAAGGCCGGTTAACAGGTCCTCTCCCTTCCGTTTCTTTTTGAGGGAACCATCATGAATTACCACTGGAACTGGGGCGTCTTCTTTACGGAAGCCGCCCAGAATCAGACCTATCTCGACTGGCTGCTGGCGGGGTTGAAGACCACCGTCGTGCTCGGTCTCTCCTCCTGGATCATCGCGCTCGTCATCGGCTCCTTGCTGGGCGTGCTGCGCACCGTGCCGAACAAGTGGTTGTCGGGTCTTGCCGCCGCGTATGTGGAGCTGTTCCGCAACATCCCGTTGATCGTGCAATTGTTCATCTGGTACTTCGTCATGCCCGAACTCGTGCCGGGCGGCGATTACATCAAGCAGATGAACCCCAATACGTCGATGTTCCTGTGCGCGATGCTGTGCCTGGGTACCTTTACCGCGGCACGTGTGTGTGAACAGGTGCGCTCGGGTATCAACTCGCTGCCGCGCGGCCAACGCAACGCCGGTCTGGCGATGGGCTTCACACTGGCACAGACGTATCGCTACGTGATGCTGCCGATGTCGTTCCGCATCATCGTGCCGCCGCTGACTTCCGAGTTCTTGAACATCTTCAAGAACTCGGCCGTGGCGTCGACCATCGGTCTGCTGGAGCTGGCGGCGCAAGGGCGGCAACTGGTGGACTACACCGCGCAGCCCTACGAATCGTTCATCGCCGTGACGCTGATGTACATGCTGATCAACCTGACCGTAATGGGCCTGATGCGCTGGGTGGAAGCACGTTCCCGGCTGCCTGGCTTTATCGGTGGCAAGTAATCGGAGCGACGACACTTCATGGCTTATCACTTCGATTTCTCGTCCATCAACGCCGACAACATGCGCGTGCTCGGCGAGGGGATGGTCCTCTCGCTCGAGATCACGGGCACGGCCATCCTGGTCGGCATCGTCTGGGGCACGCTGCTGGCAATGATGCGCCTGTCGGGCGTCAAGCCGCTGCAGTGGTTCGGTCAGGCGTACGTGAACCTCTTCCGTTCCATTCCCCTGGTGATGGTGCTGCTGTGGTTCTTCCTGATCGTGCCGCAGGTGCTGCAGAAGATCTTCAATCTGTCGCCGGCCACCGACATGCGCATGACGTCCGCGCTGGTTGCTTTCGCATTGTTCGAGGCGGCGTACTACTCGGAGATCATCCGCGCCGGTATCCAGAGCGTGTCGCGCGGACAGATGTTCGCGGCCTACGCGATGGGCATGACGTACGGCCAGGCCATGCGCCTGGTGATCCTGCCGCAGGCATTCCGCAACATGATTCCGCTGCTGCTCACGCAGGCCATCGTCCTGTTCCAGGATACGTCGCTGGTGTATGTGAGTGCGCTGTCGGACTTCTTTACGCAGGCATACAACATTGGTGAGCGCGACGGCCGCATCGTCGAACTGCTGCTGTTTGCCGGCTTGTGCTATTTCGTGATCTGCTTCGGCGCCTCCGTGCTGGTGAAGCGACTTCAGAAGAAGGTGACCCAATGATCGAGATCAAGAACGTTTCCAAGTGGTATGGCGCCTTCCAGGTGCTGACCGACTGCACCACCAGCGTGAAGAAGAGCGAGGTGGTGGTGGTGTGCGGCCCGTCGGGTTCGGGCAAGTCCACGCTCATCAAGACCGTCAACGCGCTTGAGCCGTTCCAGAAGGGCGAGATCTTCGTCGACGGTACCTCGGTGGGCGCCCGCGGCACGAACCTGCCGAAGCTGCGTTCGCGCGTGGGCATGGTGTTCCAGAACTTCGAACTGTTCCCGCACCTGTCGATTACCGAAAACCTGACGATCGCGCAGCAAAAGGTGCTGGGCCGCTCCAAGGAAGAGGCAATGGCCAAGGGCCTGAAGTACTTGGATCGCGTGGGCCTGAAGGCGCACGCTGCCAAGTACCCCGGCCAACTGTCGGGCGGTCAGCAGCAGCGTGTGGCCATCGCCCGTGCACTGTCGATGGACCCGATCTGCATGCTGTTCGACGAGCCGACCTCCGCGCTGGACCCGGAAATGGTCAACGAAGTGCTCGACGTGATGGTGGAACTGGCCAAGGAAGGCATGACCATGATGTGCGTGACCCACGAAATGGGTTTCGCCCGCAAGGTTGCCAACCGCGTGATCTTCATGGATCAGGGCCGCATTGTTGAAGACTGCGAGAAGGAAGAGTTCTTCGGCAACATCGATGCACGTTCCGACCGCGCCAAGCAGTTCCTGTCGAAGATCCTGTCGCACTAGGAACCAGTCCACGATCCTACTGCGCGTTCCGATCTTGGTCCTGCGATGCTCGCCGTACACATGTACGGCCGCGCTTCTCGAACCAACCTCGGGCCGCTCGCTACGGATCGTGAACAGGTTCCAACGCCAGGTTCCAGGCAAACAAAAAGCCGCTCTCTCGGGAGCGGCTTTTTGTTGGGCGACGGTCGTGTCAGGTGCAGGCCGTGTTGGCGGCGTTGGCAATCTGCACCGCCTCTGGAATCGGCACCTTGGTGGCCATGGTGGCCTGGCCATTTTCGAACATCAGCAGCTCGCCCGGCACGAACTGGGTCCAGACCTCGTTGTCGGTCAGCGGTGCCGTGGCGATGACGGCGACGCGGTCGGCGGGCGTCGTGTACTTGGCGAAGTCGATCGTCATGTCGGCGTCGATCAGGTGCGCCGTCGAGAATGGCCACTGCCGCACGATGTAATACAGCCGTGTTGAGCAATGCGCGAACTGCGCCTGCCCGTTGCACAGCAGGAAGTTGAACACGCCGTAGCGGGTGATTTCCTTGGTGATGTCGGACAGTGCGTAGAACAGCTCGTTGAGCGGCGGCTGCGAACCCGGAAAGCGCTTGCGCAGCGCCTGCATGATGAAGCAGAAGGCGAGTTCGCTGTCGGTGTCGCCCACGGGCTGGTAGACGCCGGAGAGGAACGGCGAGAAGTTCTTCAGATCACCGTTGTGGGCGAAGATCCAGTGCCGCCCCCACAGCTCGCGCATGAACGGGTGGCAGTTCTCCAGCCGCACTGTCCCCTGCGTGGCCTTGCGGATGTGCGAGATGACGTTCTTGGACTTGATCGGGTAACGCTTGACCAGATCGGCAACCGGCGAGGTGCCGGCCGACTGGTTGTCGATGAAGAGGCGGCAGGCCTTGTCTTCGAAGAACGCGACGCCGAAACCGTCGGCATGGTGGTCAGTCACGCCACCGCGCGCGGCGAACCCGGTGAACGAGAACGTCACATCGGTCGGTTCGGCGCAGTTCATGCCTAGCAGCTGGCACATGGTGGGGAAGAAAAGTCGGATGCAATAAAATAGCCATTATCCTGCCGGCCGACAGGGGTGCCAAGCGACTTGACCTTCATGGCACCCCGCTGAGCCTGCCGGCCGTTGCGCTTACGCCGCACGCAGACAGATTCGCCACCAAACGTAGCATCCCGACTGCCGCCACAACCGGATCCCATTCCCATGAATTCATATCGCATTGCCGTGATCCCCGGAGACGGCATCGGCAAGGAAGTCGTCCCCGAGGGCCTGCGCGTGCTGGATGCTGCGGCGCGCAAATTCGGCTTTGCGTTGCAGACCGATCACTTCGACTTTGCCAGCTGCGACTACTACGCGTGCCACGGCAAGATGCTGCCCGACGACTGGTTTGACACCCTGCGCGGCTATGACGCCATCTTCTTCGGCGCCGTCGGCTGGCCCGATACGGTACCCGACCACATCTCGCTATGGGGTTCTCTCCTGCAGTTCCGGCGCGGCTTCGACCAGTATGTAAACCTGCGTCCGGTACGCCTGATGCCCGGCATCCGTAGCCCGCTGGTCGATCGCAATGGCCAGCCCCGCGCGCCCGGTGAGATCGATTTTTACGTGGTGCGCGAGAACACGGAAGGCGAATATTCCAGCGTCGGCGGCCGCATGTACGGCGGCACCGAGCGCGAGATCGTCATCCAGGAAACGGTCATGAGCCGCACCGGCGTCGACCGCATCCTCAAGTTCGCCTTCGATCTGGCCCAGCGCCGCCCAGCAAAGCACCTGACGTCGGCCACCAAGTCCAACGGCATCTCCATCACCATGCCGTACTGGGACGAGCGCGTGGAGGCGATGGCCAAGCAGTACCCGGAGGTCAACGTCGACAAGTTTCACATCGACATCCTGACCGCGCACTTTGTGCAGAAGCCGGAGATGTTCGATGTGGTGGTCGCCAGCAACCTGTTTGGCGACATCCTCTCGGACCTGGGGCCCGCCTGCACCGGCACCATTGCGATTGCCCCGTCGGGCAACATCAACCCGGACCGCACCTATCCGAGCCTGTTCGAGCCAGTGCACGGTTCTGCGCCGGACATCGCGGGTCAAGGCATTGCCAACCCAATCGGCCAGATCTGGTGCGCAGCGATGATGCTCGAGCACCTCGGCCAGCCCGAGGCGGGCGCAGCAGTACTGGCCGCCATCGAGCGCGTGCTGGTAGCCGGCCCAGGCCATGCGCCGCTCACGCGCGACATTGGCGGCACGGCAAGTACCGTTGATCTGGGCCGCGCGATTGCCGAGGCGCTGGCGTAAGGCCCGGTTGCACTGATTTATTCTCTGAGTTTCGCTTTCGTTTTCCGCTGACCGATCTCCTACGCATCATGACCGACACTCTCACTATCGTCCGCCCCGATGACTGGCACCTGCACCTGCGCGACGGCGACGCGCTCGCCGACGTGGTGGGGGACACCGCGCGCCAGTTCGGCCGGGCGATCATCATGCCGAACCTCAAGCCGCCGGTGACGACCACCGCGCAGGCACGTGCGTACCGTGACCGCATCCTCGCTGCGCTGCCCGCTGGCACGCAGTTCGAGCCGCTGATGACGCTGTACCTGACCGACAACACCTCGCCCGAGGTGATTCGCGAGGCGAAGGCCAGCGGCTTCATCCACGGCGTGAAGCTCTACCCGGCCGGCGCCACCACCAACAGCGACGCCGGCGTGACTGACCTGCGCCGCTGCGCCAAGACGCTCGAAGCGATGCAGGAAGTCGGCATGCCGCTGCTGGTGCACGGCGAGGTGACCGACCCCACCGTCGACATCTTCGACCGCGAAGCCGTTTTCATCGACACCGTGATGCTTCCGCTGCGCCGTGACTTCCCCGAACTGAAGGTCGTGTTCGAGCACATCACGACCAAGCAGGCTGCCGAGTACGTACGCGACGCGGAAGGCCCGGTTGGTGCGACCATTACCGCGCACCACCTGCTGTACAACCGCAACGCGTTGTTCGTCGGTGGCATTCGCCCGCATTACTACTGCCTGCCGGTGCTCAAGCGAGAGACGCACCGCCTGGCGCTGGTCGCAGCCGCTACGTCGGGCCACCCGCGCTTCTTCCTCGGCACCGACAGCGCACCGCACGCGAAGGGGGTGAAGGAGCACGCCTGCGGCTGCGCCGGCTGCTACACCGCACTGCACGCCATGGAGCTCTACACCGAGGCATTTGAAGACGCCAACGCACTCGACAAGCTCGAAGGTTTCGCCAGCCTGCATGGTCCGGACTTCTACGGCCTGCCGCGCAACGCCGGCACGCTCACGCTCACGCGTTCGCAATGGCAACTCCCCGCTGAAGTGCCGTTCGGAGAGCAGACGCTGGTGCCGCTGCGCGGCGGCGAGATGCTGCGCTGGAAGTCGGTCTGAGCGGTCTGCGTTGGTGATCGAAGGCTTGGGCGCGATTGATTGGACGCACCCCGCGTTCGCGCCACTCGCGCACATCGGCGCCCCGATTGCACATGCAGTCGAACAGGGCGCCGATCTGCGTGCTGCACTGAACGCGCACCTGGCTACGCAAGCGATTCGGACGTCAGCTGGCCATGCGCTGCGCTTCATCCCGCAAGATGCGCTGCCACCGGGCACCGCCTACGAGGCGCACATCGCCGCCACGGGCTGTGTGCCCACGCGGGATAACCTGCACGACTTTTTCAACGCGCTGATCTGGCTGCACTGGCCGCGCGCCAAGGCGGCGCTCAACGCGCGACAAGCGCGGGCGATTGCGCGGGACGGCATCAGCGCCGCGCGCGGTACGGTGCGTGATGCCGCCACCTTGTTCGACGAGAACGCCCTCATCTTTCTGCATACCGACAATGCGCCCGAGCGTAGCCTGACCGGCTTCGACTGGCGTGGCCTGTTCGTGGAGGGCAGGGCAGCGTGGGGTGCCGCGTGCGCGGTGTTGCCATTCGGTCACGCGCTGTTGGAGAAGCTGGTCACGCCATACAAGTCGATCACCGCACATGCGTGGCCGGTGCATGTGGTCACCCTGCCGGAGGATTGGGCGTCGCTCGATGCCGCGCTGGCGGACATGCTGCTGAACTCCGAGTTGAAACCACGCGATTTTCGCCCGCTGCCGGTCATGGGCATCCCCGGCTGGTGCGAAGCCAACGAAGACGCCAGCTTCTACTTGGATGCGGCGGTGTTTCGCCCAGGCCGCCGGGCGACAGTCAAATCCGTCAGCGTTGAATGATGCTAGACTCGCGCCTCGCGAAGCGGACCAGACAACCGCTGCTTCCGCCGCCTCGTGCGCGTGGAAGGGGAGGAAAGTCCGGACTCCATAGAGCAGGGTGATGGCTAACGACCATCCACGGTGACGTGCGGAATAGGGCCACAGAGACGAGTCTTCGCCCAGGCTTCGGCCAGGGCGAAGGGTGAAACGCGGTAACCTCCACCCGGAGCAATCCCAAGTAAGCAGGCGATGAAGCGGCTCGCTGAGTCTGCGGGTAGGGAGCTTGAGCCGGCTGGCAACAGCCGGTCTAGAGGAATGGTTGTCACGCCGCTGGTTTCGGCCGCGCGGCGCACAGAATCCGGCTTATCGGTTCGCTTCGCTTTTCCCTTCAGCCGGATTGGCCATCAATCAGGCCAGTTCGATCAGTTCCAGCGAGTGCGTGATCTCGGCCGTCTTGGCCAGCATGATCGACGCCGAGCAGTACTTCTCGTGCGAGAGCTGGACTGCGCGCTCCACAGTTTCCCGCTTGAGGTTGCGCCCCGTCACCGTAAAGGTGAAGTGGATACGCGTGAAGATCTTCGGGTCGGTCTCGGCGCGGTCGGCGTGCAGCTTGACGCTGCAGCCCTGTACGTCCTGGCGGCCGCGCTTGAGGATCAGCACCACGTCATAGGCGGTGCAGCCGCCGGTACCCAGCAGCACCATTTCCATCGGGCGTGGCGCCAGGTTGCGGCCGCCGCCGTCCGGCGCGCCATCCATTGTGACGAGATGGCCACTGCCGGTTTCCGCCAAAAAGGCCATGCCGTCCGGGCCGGTCCAGCTCACTGTGCATTCCATGTCGAATCCTTGTGCCGTATCGGCGAGTGCTGCCGAAAGACCACATTGTAGCCACCGTGGTGAACCCGCGTCGGTACCCTAGGGTGAACTCCCCTTGACAGTAACACCCGCATGAAAAGGTGCAACCCGTTGCTCATGCACCTGAGTTGGGCCGAAATTGGAGGAAAGTTTCTAGTGAGCAACACCCGCAGAGCGGGTGATTTTTCCTAAGTATTTGATTTTAAATAGGTCGATCTCTCTGTGTACGCTTTATAATGCATTTTGCATTACGAAATGCGATTTCGTAGTGCAAATTATCTTGCGAGTGCCCCAGAAATGGGTATAATTGCACCCATTGGATCGACTGATGCGGTGCAACCCACCAAGTCAACGATCAGCAGGTGTCTCCTCCACCCTCCTCCTTTGGTGGATTCAAACCCAAGCTCAACGGCTTGGGTTTTTTTTCGTCCGCTGTGGGTGGAGCGTGCCTTTTTCCTTGTGTCAAGGGTTGCTTGCGAGGTACAATCGAAATCTTTTCCGGATTGCCCGCGGGAAAGAAACTTGGAGAGCCCGCACCAACAAGCGGGAAGGCGGGCCGGCGATGACCTTGCATAAGGTTGCGCAGGCGTCCGCAAGACGATCCGTTCATGAGTTGTTACGCACGATACGGGTCCACTCGGGCACTGACTCAAAATTTTGGAAAAATCATGAAGACCTTTTCCGCAAAGCCCCATGAGGTGAAGCGCGATTGGTTCGTGATTGACGCGACGGACAAGGTCCTCGGGCGTGTCGCCAGCGAAGTGGCACACCGACTGCGCGGCAAGCACAAGCCTGAATTCACTCCGCACGTCGACACGGGCGATTTCATCATCGTCATCAACGCAGCCAAGCTGCGCGTGACGGGCGCCAAGACGACCGACAAGAAATACTATCGCCACTCGGGTTACCCGGGCGGTATCTACGAAACGACGTTTGGCAAGATGCAGCAGCGTTTCCCGGGCCGTGCCCTGGAAAAGGCTGTGAAGGGCATGCTGCCGAAGGGTCCGCTGGGCTACGCGATGATCAAGAAGCTGAAGGTTTACGCCGAAGGCTCGCATCCGCACGAAGCTCAACAGCCGAAAGCGCTGGAAATCTAAGGGGCCACATCCATGATCGGTAATTGGAACTATGGTACCGGCCGCCGCAAGAGCGCTGTGGCACGTGTCTTCATCAAGTCCGGCAAGGGCGACATCATCGTCAACGGCAAGGCCATCAACGAGTACTTCGCTCGTGAAACCTCGCTGATGATCGTGCGTCAACCGCTGGAACTGACCAACCACGCAGCTACGTTCGACATCAAGGTCAACGTGGTCGGCGGCGGTGAAACCGGCCAAGCCGGTGCCGTGCGCCACGGCATCACCCGCGCCCTGATCGACTACGATGCAACGCTCAAGCCGACCCTGTCGAAGGCAGGTCTGGTGACGCGCGATGCACGTGAAGTCGAGCGTAAGAAGGTCGGTCTGCGCAAGGCCCGCCGCGCCAAGCAGTTCTCGAAGCGTTAATCCGCTTCTCACTGCTTCAGCAAAAAACCACACCCTCGGGTGTGGTTTTTTGTTTTGAGCGCTCCACTCAAACGGTGTGATCTGTCAGACGCCTCGCTTACCCTTTGCAACAGCTCCGACATGTCGCCGAGACTACAATTCACGTTTCGTTTGCGTTTGGTCCGTATGATGCAATCCGCAATTTGCTCTAAGCCGATTCTGATTCGCAGCGCGAATCGAGGGGCGGCCGCATGAAGGCGCGTCGCCTGCTGCGTCGCGCTTCCGTGCTCGCCCCGAACGTCACGGTGCGCTCGCGCCTGCCGTGGCCGGTAACGGTGCTGCTGATTGCGGTGGTGATCGGTTTGGCTGCCGCAGCGGCGCTCTGGGCTTTCGAAGAAGGTCGCCGCCTGACCGGCCCGCATGACAGCGACCTGCGCGCCATGAATCGTGAGCTGACTGCCAAGCTGACAGCGGTGCAGGCCGAGCGGGACAAGCTTGCCGCGGCTGCGGGCACTGCGGAGTCGCGCGTCGGCATGGCCGAGGGCGCGCAGACGCAAATGGCCGAGCAGCTCAAGGCGCTGGAAGCCGAGAACGCACAGTTGAAGGAGGATCTGGCCTTCTTCGACAGCCTGCTGCCCGCACCCACCAATTCCGCCGGCATCTACGTGCGCAGCTTCCGGATCGCCCCGGATGAAGCGCAGCCGACGCGCATGCATTTCCGCGTTTTGCTGATGCAGGGCGGCGGCAAGGCGTTCGCACCGGTCTCTGAATTCGAGGGGCAACTGGCGCTCACGCTGAATGTGGTGCAGGCAGGCAAACCTGCTACGATCGATTTCCCCGGTGCGGCGGCCGCTACGGCGGCTTCGGCCCCTGCATCCACAGCGGCCACGCGCGTCAAGCTCACGCACTACCAGCGCTTGGAAGGCTGGGTGGATGTCCCGCCAGGCACCACGGTGAAGTCGGTCATGGTGAAGGTGTTGCAGAACGGCAAGATCAAGGCGAGCCAGAGTTTTTCCATCTGACGGGCGGGGGCCTGTCGGATCCGTACAAAGAGGAGTCGACGATGCTGTTTGGCAAGAAGAAGGGGCTGGCAATTGAAACGCTGCTGGGCGCCCACACCAAGCTGGAGGGGGATCTGCGCTTTTCGGGTGGCTTGCGGATCGACGGCCAGATCAAAGGCAACGTCTACGGTGATCCGGACAAGCCCAGCATGCTGGTCATCACGGATACCGCGCGCATCGAGGGCGAGGTGCATGTCGGTCACCTGATTCTGAACGGCACGGTGGTCGGTCCGGTGCATGTGGCGGAACTGCTGGAGTTGCAGCCCAAGGCGCGCATCGAAGGCAATGTGCAATATGCGGCGCTGGAGATGCATCAGGGTGCCGTTGTCATGGGCACGCTGGCGCACTCGGCGCCCGGCGATGTGAAGCTGCTGCCCAATCTCAAGCTTGCGTCCAACCAGGACTGATCACTTGGTGTGGTGTTGGCTGTCCTGCCGTTGCTGGCGCACCGCACAATATCCTCTTGAAACCCGGGGCTTCGGCACGATTTGCAGCTTGCGCTTAAAATAGAGGCAAGTTTTGAGACGTTCCCACAGGAGATTTTCATGAACGCAGTCGCGCAGGCAGCCACGCCCGATGTGAACGAGGTTCCGGCTCCGCTGGTCTTTACCGACAGCGCTGCGGACAAGGTCAAGCAACTGATCGAAGAAGAAGGCAACCCGGAGCTGAAGCTGCGCGTATTCGTGCAGGGCGGCGGGTGCTCGGGCTTCCAGTACGGCTTCACCTTTGACGAAGACACCAACGAAGATGACACGGCCATGGTTAAGAATGGCGTGACGCTACTGATTGACTCGATGAGCTACCAGTACCTGGTGGGCGCCGAGATCGACTACAAGGAAGACATCAACGGCGCGCAATTCGTCATCAAGAACCCGAATGCTTCGACCACCTGCGGTTGTGGCTCGTCGTTCTCGGTCTGACGCGGTATCGCCGCAAAAAAAAGCGCACTTCGGTGCGCTTTTTTTTTGCCCGTGAGTCTGGTGACGTTTCAGGCAGGATAGATCGTGCCGAGCACGCGCGGCCCTGAAGCGCCGGTCGCATGGTGCAGATTGCCCGGCTCGCGGCGCACGCACTGACGGGCCAGCCAGGCGAAGGCGAGCGCTTCTACCTGATTGGCGGGTACGCCGAATTGGTCGCTAGGGGCAACGTCGACGCCGGGCAACTGCGCAGCAAGCCGATCCATCAAGGCGCTGTTGCGCGCGCCACCACCACAGACCACGAGGGAGTTCGCCTGGGGCGCATAGCGGCGAACCGCATCGGCAATGGTGTCGGTGGTCAGTGCCAGCAGGGTCGCTTGCACGACTTGGGGACGCAGGCGGTCCAGCGCTTCACCCGCGCGGTATTTCAGCCAAGCAGGGTTGAACAGATCGCGGCCGGTGCTCTTGGGCGGTGGCAGGTCGAAGAAAGGCTCGGCGCGTAGTCGGGCGAGCAGGGCGTCATCGACATGGCCGGTGCGAGCCCAGGCGCCGTCACGGTCAAAGGTGTGCCCATGGTGCGTGTGGACCCAGTGATCAAGCAGGGCGTTGCCGGGGCCGCAATCGAAGCCGAGCACCGTGTCGCGTGCGTCCGATGCCTGCGGCGGCAGCACCGTCAGGTTGGCGATGCCGCCGATGTTGCAGACCACGCGCCATGCATCTTGCAGGCCAAACAGCGCCCGGTGGACGGCGGGCACCAGCGGTGCACCCTGGCCACCGGCAGCCACATCACGGCTGCGGAAATCGGCAATGACATCGATGCCGGTGTGCTCGGCCAACACAGCTGCATGCTGTGTCTGGCGCGTGTAACCAAGGCCATCGTGCGCGCCCGGCTGATGGCGGATGGTCTGGCCGTGTGCGCCAATGGCGCGGATTTCACGGCGGATACAACCGCTCTTCCTCAGCAGTTGCTCGACGCATTCTGCATACAGGCTGGCGAGCGCGTTGGCGGCCAGGGCTTCGCGATGAATCTCGTCGTGACCGGCGTGCTGCAGATTGAGGAATGCATGGCGCAACTCCGGCGGGAAGGGCGCGTAAGCATCGGCCACCAGTACCGGGTGGGCACCGGAGAAATCAACCAGTACACCATCGACGCCGTCCAGGCTGGTGCCGGACATCAGGCCGATGTAGAGCTCGCTGTGGGAATGGGAGGCGCTTGTCATGCGCGTGAGCATACCAGCGGGGGCACGGGGCGGGGGCTGAGGAGGCCGGCTGGAAGGCATCCGTTGGGCGGGAGTGCGCATCACGGTAAAATCGCGGGATTGCGCGGCTGACGCTTTCTGCACGGATGTCGGCCATCGCGCACGCACTGGTTTCCCGATTGTTGTTTCTCGTCCGCGCTGCTGAGTTTCTCGGTGGGCGCGGTGACCTTTCTTTTTGCCATGACCGCATCTGACGCCTCCACCGTTCCTGCTTCTGAACACGCCGTGCCGGCCACGCCGAAGTATCCGATCACACCGGAGGTGGCGCACGCGATGGAAGTGTCGCTGCGCGGCTGCGACGAACTGCTGGTTGCTGCCGAATGGGAGCAGAAGCTGGCCAAGAGCGCCGCCACCGGCGTGCCGCTGCGTATCAAGTTGGGCCTGGACCCGACCGCACCGGACATCCACATCGGCCATACGGTGGTGCTCAACAAGATGCGCCAGCTGCAGGACCTGGGCCATCAGGTGATCTTCCTGATTGGCGATTTCACCTCGACGATCGGTGACCCGTCCGGCCGCAACGCAACGCGCCCACCGCTCACGCGCGAGCAGATCGAAGCCAACGCGCAGACCTACTACCGTCAGGCCAGCATGGTGCTGGACCCGAGCAAGACCGAGATCCGCTACAACAGCGAGTGGAGCGATCCGCTGGGCGCGCGCGGCATGATCCAGCTTGCCGCCAAGTACACCGTGGCCCGCATGATGGAGCGCGACGACTTCACCAAGCGCTATAAGGCCGGCGTGCCCATCTCGGTGCACGAATTTCTCTACCCGCTGATGCAAGGCTACGACTCGGTCGCGCTCAAGTCTGACCTGGAGCTGGGCGGCACCGATCAGAAATTCAACCTGCTGGTCGGCCGCGAGCTGCAGAAGGAATACGGCCAGGAGCCGCAGTGCATCTTGACCATGCCGCTGCTGGTCGGCCTGGACGGTGTGGAGAAGATGTCCAAGTCCAAGGGCAATTACGTTGGTATCAGCGAGGCGCCGAGCGACATGTTCGGCAAGCTGATGAGCATCTCCGACGACCTGATGTGGACGTACTACACGCTGCTGTCATTCCGCCCGCTGGCCGAGATCGACCTGATGAAGCAAGAGATCGCGCTGGGCCGCAACCCGCGCGATTGCAAGGTGCTGCTGGCGCAGGAGATCGTTGCGCGCTTCCACAGCCAGGCCGACGCCGAGCGCGCATTGGAAGACTTCAACCACCGCGCACGCGGCGGTGTGCCGGACGACATTCCGCAGATCGAGCTGTCGGGTGCACCGCTGGGCATCGCGCAACTGCTCAAGCAGGCCGGCTTGTGCCCGTCCACGTCGGAAGCCAACCGCAACATCGAGCAGGGCGGCGTGAAGATCGACGGCACCGTCATTAGCGACAAGGGTTTGAAGATCGAAGCCGGCACGTTTGTCGTGCAGGTCGGCAAGCGTCGTTTTGCACGCGTGGTGCTGGCGTGATTGGACTGATCCAGCGCGTCTCGCAGGCAGCGGTGCGGGTGGACGGCCGCGTGGTCGGCGAGATCGGCCCGGGGCTGCTCGCGCTCGTGTGTGCCGAACGCGGTGACACTGCCGCCGAAGCCGATCGCTTGCTGGAGAAGCTGCTGAACTATCGCGTGTTCTCCGATGCACAGGGCAAGATGAACCTGCCGGTGCGCAACATGGATGGCAACGGGCAGGCAGGCGGCTTGCTCGTGGTGTCGCAGTTCACGCTGGCGGCCGATACCAAGTCCGGCACGCGCCCGAGCTTTACGCCGGCGGCAGCACCAGAAGATGGCCGCCGCCTGTATGAGCATTTCGTGGCGCGGGCGCGGGCACAGCATCCCATCGTCGCCACCGGCGAGTTTGGCGCGGATATGCAGGTGTCGCTCGTCAACGATGGCCCGGTCACGTTCTGGCTGCAGGTGGCGCCGCAAGCCGCACCTGTCAGCAAGAAGGCCGAGCCTGAAGCTGCCAAATCAGCCGGCAAATCTGCCGCCCAATCTGTCTGACCTTTCTGACTTGCTCTGGAACCCGTGATGCCACGCGCCGCTGCCATCCCCATGCCGTTGCCGCAGATCACCCACATCGTGCTGGTCCGCCACGGCGAGACCGACTGGAACCGTGAGCGCCGTCTGCAGGGCCAGCTCGACGTGCCGCTGAACACGCAGGGGCTGGAGCAGGCCACGCAGCTGGGCCGCGCGCTTGCGCGCGAGCGGTTTGATGCCGTGTATGCGAGCGATCTCTCGCGTGCCAAGCAGACCGCGCAGGCGCTGGCGGATGAAGTTGGCGTGACCGTGCGCGATGACGCCGGCTTGCGTGAGCGCTGCTACGGTGAGTTCGAAGGCCTGACCTACGCCGAAGTCGCTGAAAAGCACCCCGGCGAATTCGCCGCGTGGCAGGAGCGCGTGCCAGACTTTGCGCCCCCCGGCGGCGAGACGCTCATGGGGTTCCACGAACGTGCGGTGGAAACCGCCCTGCGCCTGATTCGCCGCCACCCCGGCGAGCGCATCGCGCTGGTCAGCCACGGCGGCGTGCTCGATTGCCTGTACCGTCACGCCAACGCCATGACACTCACCGAGCCGCGCCAGCATGAGCTGCGCAACGCCAGCATCAACCGGCTCTCATCCGATGGTCATCAACTGACCGTGCTGCAGTGGGGGGATGTCGCGCACCTGGATTTGCTGGTGCTCGACGAAGTCGACCGCCGCGTGCCCTAGCGCTGCGCTGCCGGCTGGGTTCAGAACCCGGAGCGTGGAGTGTGGGACCTCAAACATCGGGTTCAGAACCTCAATTGCAGCGTGCTAAACCCCAAATGCGGTGTCCGGAACGTGACCGACCCGAGTTCAGAACCGCAAACATCGCGTTCAGAACCTTGAGCGTAGCGTTCAGATCGCCGCATGTGGGGTTCAGAACCTCAACTGCGGGGTCTGGAACCTGAGACATCGGAGTTCAGAACCTCGATCGCCGAGTCCCGAACCCGGCGCGGTGCGTTCAAAACACTGAATACCGGGCTCTCGGGCTCTCGGGCTTTGAAGCGCAAGCGCGGGTTTGAGCGCGTGACGCGCTACACCTTCAGCCGGAACGGTGTGAAGTTGGTGTCGCGGTCGTAGTAGTCCTCGTTTTCGGCGCGCTTGAGGAAGGCGACGACGCGGTAGGTGAGCGGCATGGCCACGATTTCCCAGCCGGTCTTGAGGATGTATTGCGCGATGGCCACGCGCAGCACCTGCTCGTGGGGCCAGATGCCGTAGAAGGCGATCACGTAGAACAGCGAAGAGTCGACCGCCTCACCCGCCATCGTGGAGCCCACGATGCGCGTCCACAGCCATTTCCCGTTGCTCCAGATCTTCATCTTCGCCAGCGTGTAGCTGTTGGTGAAGCTGCCGCACCAGAACGCGATGAGCGATCCCGCGACGATACGCGGGGTGTTGCCGAACACGTCATTCAGGCTCTTCTGGTAGTCGGCCATGAACGGCGCCACGGGCAAGGCCAGTACCACCAGTGCCATGAACGACGCGAAGATCAGCGCAGCAAAGCCGGCCCACACCACGCGCCGGTCGCGGCCGTAGCCGTACACCTCGGTGAGGATGTCGCCGAAGATGTACGAGATGGGGAAGAACAGCACGCCCGCGCCAAACGTGACGGGCCCGATGATCGGCAGCGTGACTTGCGCCGCCTTGGCCGCGCCGATCAGGTTCGAGCACAGCAGCACCGTCACGAAGGCGGCCATGACGAAGTCGTAGTAGCGGAAGTTGCGCTGAGGACTTGGGGTGGTCATGGCGGGTATGAGGCAGGCTGTTAGTTGTTGCCGTCCCAGAGGTCGCCCTTGGGGGCGCCCAGCCCAAAGTGCTGGTACGCCGAGGCGGTGGCCATGCGCCCGCGCGGCGTGCGCTGCAGGTAGCCCTGCTGGATCAGGTACGGCTCCAGCACGTCTTCAATCGTGTCGCGCTCTTCGCCAATGGCGGCGGCAAGGTTGTCGATGCCGACCGGCCCGCCGTTGAACTTGTGCAGGATCGCTTCGAGCAGTTTGCGGTCCATCAGGTCAAAGCCGACCGCATCCACATCGAGCATCGCCAGCGCGGCGTCGGCCACCTCACGGGTGATCACGCCATCGGCCTTCACCTCGGCGTAGTCGCGCACGCGGCGCAGCAGGCGGTTGGCGATACGGGGCGTGCCGCGTGAGCGCTTGGCGATCTCCAGCGCACCTTCGTCCACGATGTGCGCGTTCAGCAGGCCCGACGAGCGCGTGACGATCTTTGCCAGCTCGGCGGGCGTATAGAACTCCAGCCGCGCGACGATACCGAAGCGGTCGCGCAGCGGGTTGGTCAGCATGCCGGCGCGCGTGGTGGCGCCCACCAGGGTGAACGGCTGCAGATCGAGCTTGACCGAGCGCGCCGCCGGGCCCTCGCCGATCATGATGTCGATCTGGTAGTCCTCCAGCGCCGGGTACAGGATTTCCTCCACCACGGGCGAGAGTCGGTGGATCTCGTCGATGAAGAGGACGTCGTTGGCTTCGAGGTTGGTGAGCAGCGCGGCCAGGTCGCCTGGGCGCTCCAGCACGGGGCCGGAGGTCTGGCGCAGGTTGACGCCCATCTCGCGCGCAATGATGTGCGCCAGCGTTGTCTTGCCCAGGCCCGGCGGGCCGAACAGCAGCACGTGGTCGAGCGCCTCGCTGCGGTTCTTGGCCGCCGTCATGAAGATGTCGAGCTGGCCGCGCACCTTTTCCTGGCCGACGTATTCGTCGAGCAGTTTGGGGCGCAACGCGCGCTCGAAGGCCTCCTCGTTGGGGGAGGCGGGGGACGCTGAGATGATGCGCTCAGCAGAGACGGCCTTGGCGGCGAGCTTGTCGGTTTCGATCATGACGGGAGGGCGGCGCGGACGGGCCATTCTACCGCCTCGCTACCGCCCGGGCTTCAGCCTTTTGAGAGGGCTTTGAGCGCCAGCTTGATGCCTTCGGACACGCCCGTGCCGGCCGGCACTTGCTTGATGGCCAGCGCGGCTTCCTTGTCGGAATACCCCAGCGCCAGCAGGGCGTTGAGCACGTCCACCGCATCGTCCGACACGGCGGGGCCGCCTGGAACCGTACCCAGGTCCGCGCCGAGCTTGCCCTTGAGTTCGAGCAGCAGGCGCTCAGCGGTCTTCTTGCCGATGCCCGGGATGCGTGTCAGCCGCCCGGCCTCCTGCAGCGTCACGGCTTGTGCAAGTTCAGCCACCGACATGCCTGATAGCACCGCCAGTGCAATCCGCGCACCGATGCCCGAGATCTTGATGAGCTGGCGGAAGGTCTCGCGTTCGGCGGCGGTGCCGAAACCATAGAGCAGGTGCGCATCCTCGCGCACGATCTGCTGGACGAGCAGCACGACCTTCTCGCCGGTGGCGGGCAGGTTGTAGAACGTGCTCATCGGCACGTCGATCTCATAGCCGACGCCGTGGCAATCGACCAGCAGGTGCGGCGGGTTCTTTTCGATCAGCGTCCCGGCAATGCGTCCGATCATGGGTGGGGTTCCTCCTCCAAAACGGGACGCAGTGTAGCCGATGCCGGGTCGCGCAAATGCCTTAGCGCTTGAATGTCGATACGGCCTGTCGCCCGATGGCCGGATCGTCGGTGAAGAAGCCATCGACCCCTGCACGCAGGAAGGCCTGGATTTCCTGGATCGAGCCGTTCACGTTGCGCGTGTTGTCCGCACCACTGCGCAAGGATGGCGGCAGGAAGGTGTTCTCTGGCCGGAAGGTGTACGGGTGAACGACCAGACCAGCGTTGTGCGCGTTGCGGATCAGGTCGGTCGGGGCGGTCAGCTTGCCGTTGGCATCCAGCCCCATGATGCTGCTCTTGTCCGGGCCCACGCCGTTGGCATACGCGGCAATGTCGCGCATGCCTCGGCTGGTCATCATGTCGCCGAAGCTGCGGCTGTCCTTGGCGACGACAAAGTCGTAGGGCTGTCGGCTGGATGTGCCCATCAGTTGCACGAGCCGCCAGTTGGGCTGGCTGCCGCCGATCCTGTTGCGGATGGCCTTGAGGTTGGCGACTTCGAACGACTGGATATAGACCGTGGTGCGGCTGGCCGTGAAGGCATCGCGGCGCAGGCCGTCGATCAGCTTGTCTTCCAGCGGCAGGCCGATCGACTGGAAGTATGTCGGGTGCTTGGTTTCCGGATAGATGGCGATGTTGCGGCCAAGCCTCGCGGATTGGTCCCGCGCCAGCGCAACGATCTCGTCGAGCGTGGGGATGGCGAACTGGTCGTTGTAGGCCGTGTTGTTCGGGCGGATGCTGGGAATGCGCTCCCGCGCGCGCAGCGTCTTCAATTCGCTGAGGGTGAAGTCTTCCGTGAACCAGCCGGTCACGCTCTGGCCGTCGATCGTCTTGGTAGTCTTGCGGCCAGCAAACGCAGCGACGTCGGCCACGTTGGTGGTGCCGGAGATCTCGTTCTCATGCCGCGCCACCAGCACGCCGTCCTTGGTCGAGACGAGATCCGGTTCGATGACGTCGGCGCCATCGTCGATGGCCTTCTGGTACGACGCCAGTGTGTGTTCGGGCCGCAGTGCGGAGGCGCCCCGGTGGCCGATGACCTGAATGGTGGTGATGGGCGTGGTGTCGCCTCCGCCGCCGCCGTTGTTGCCACCGTGGTTGTATTCCATCCGGCAGGCGGACAACGCAACGACTGCAGTCAGGGCAAGCGGGCTCAACAGGGTAAGGCGACGCAGCATCGGGGGCTCCCGGAAACGGACTCACCGCATGGTAGTCGCGGGGCCGCGAGGGAGCTACCCGCAGGCTTTGAGAATCCTGTCAGCCGACCAGACGGCCGCGCCGTACGCGCAGGCCCTTTTGCGCAAGCTGCGGCGCCAGCCCGGCCATGGCGGCAAGGGTCTCGCCGCCGTGTGCGTGGCAGATCGCCACGCCGAGTGCGTCGGAGGCATCCGAGCCGGGTTTGCCTTCGAGGTTGAGCAGGCGCACGACCATCTCCTGCACCTGGTCTTTGTTGGCGCGGCCGTAGCCGACCACGGCCTGCTTGAGTTGCAGCGCGGTGTATTCGAACACCGGCAGGTTGCCGCTCATCAACCCGCAGATCACCGCGCCGCGTGCCTGGCCCAGCAACAGCGTCGACTGCGGGTTGACGTTGACGAACACCTTCTCGATGGACGCGCAGTCGGGCCGGTACGTGCTCACCAGTTCCGATACGCCGTCGTACAGCGTCTTCAGCCGGCTGGGCAGGTCGGCATTGCCGTTGCTCTTGATCGTGCCCGAGGCCACGTAGACGAGCTTATGGCCGTGCCGTTCAAGTACGCCAAAGCCGGTTGTGCGAAGGCCGGGGTCGATGCCGAGGATGCGCATGCAAGCGTGAGTGAGGAGCCAAAGAAAAACGGGGCAAGGCGCCAGTTTACGCCTTGCCCCGTTGATCGGTCATTCTTGAGAGAAACGTGCTTAAACCGAAGCGAAGCGGTTCTGGTGGTTCAGCGCCGCCGCAGACAGTACATATCGGTACGGCAAGGCGGCGCTGGGCCGCCAGAATCGGTTTAAGCGCGTTTCTTAGTGGCGGAAGTGACGCGTGCCCGTAAAGATCATCGCCACGTTGCGCTCGTCGGCAGCGGCGATCACTTCATCGTCGCGCACCGAGCCGCCCGGCTGGATCACGCACGAGGCGCCGGCATCGACCACCACGTCCAGACCATCACGGAACGGGAAGAACGCATCCGACGCCACCGCCGAACCTGCCAGCGTGAGGCCGGCGTTCTGCGCCTTGATGTTGGCGATGCGGGCGGAGTCCACACGGCTCATCTGGCCGGCGCCCACGCCCAGCGTCATGCCGCCGCCGCAGAACACGATGGCGTTCGACTTGACGAACTTGGCGACGCGCCAGGCGAACATCAGGTCGTCCATTTCCTTCGGGGTCGGGTGGCGCTTGGTCACCACGCGCAGCTCGCTCGGCTGCACGTTCTTGGCGTCCGGGCTCTGCACCAGCAGACCGCCGCCAACGCGCTTGAAGTCGTACGCGTTCACGCCCTTGCCGAGCGGGATCTCCAGCACGCGCACGTTCTGCTTGGCCGCGAACACGGCACGCGCGCCTTCCGAGAAGCCCGGGGCGATCAGCACTTCCACAAACTGCTTGGCAACGATTTGCGCGGCTGCTTCGTCCAGCGGCACGTTGAAGGCGATGATGCCGCCGAAAGCCGAGGTCGAATCCGTCTTGAAGGCCTTTTCGTACGCTTCTTGCGCGGTGCCGCCGATGGCCACGCCGCACGGGTTGGCGTGCTTGATGATGACGCACGCGGCACCCTTGGCCGGGTCGAACGACTTCACGCATTCCCACGCGGCATCGGCGTCGGCGATGTTGTTGTACGACAGCTCTTTGCCCTGCAGTTGCTTGTACGCAGCCAGCGCGCCGTCCGTGGCCTTGAGGTCACGGTAGAAGGCGGCCGACTGGTGCGGGTTCTCGCCGTAGCGCATTTCCTGCACCTTGTCGAAAGCCAGGTTCAGCGTTTGCGGATAGGCGCTGCGCGTGCTGTGCGACTTGTCGGCGCCCAGGCTGGTCAGGTAGTTGGTGATGGCGCCGTCGTACTGTGCGGTGTGCGCGAACACCTTCTTGGCCAGCATGAAGTTGGTTTCGTAACCGACCGTGTTGTTGTTGGCCTGCATCTCGGCCAGTACGGTGGCGTAGTCGGCCGGGTCAACGATGACGGTCACGTCGCGGTGGTTCTTGGCAGCGGAACGCAGCATGGTCGGGCCGCCGATGTCGATGTTCTCGATGGCGTCAGCCAGCGTGCATTCGTCCTTGGCCACCGTCTGCTGGAACGGGTACAGGTTCACCACCAGCAGGTCGATGGTCGGGATGCTGTGTTCAGCCAGCGCAGCCATGTGCTCGGGCAGGTCGCGGCGGGCCAGGATGCCGCCGTGCACCTTCGGGTGCAGCGTCTTGATGCGGCCATCGAGCATTTCCGGAAAGCCGGTGTAGTCCGCCACTTCCGTCACGGGCAGGCCCGATTCGGCCAGCAGCTTGGCGGTGCCGCCGGTGGAGAGGAGCTTGACGCCGCGCGCGTGCAGGGCGCGGGCAAAGTCGACGATGCCGGTCTTGTCGGAAACGGAAAGCAGGGCTTGCTGGATCATGGTGGGAACGCCGTTGGGCGAAAGTGGCACCTTGCGATGCCGTCAGAAAGGAAATCGGTTCGAAGCCTGAACGCTATCTCAGCCAGGTCACAGCAACCCGTGCTGTTGCAACTTTTTGCGCAGCGTGTTGCGGTTGATGCCGAGGTAATCGGCGGCCTGCGACTGGTTGTTGGAGGCCCATTCCATCACGGTTTCCAACAGCGGCCGTTCAATGGCCTGCAGCACCATGTCGTAGACGTTGGACGGGTTCTCGCCATCCAGGTCGCGGTAGTACGTATCCAGGCTGTCGCGGATGCAGCGTTCGATCGGGTTGCGGCTCATGCGGCAAGCGGTTCCTTGTTGTTGTCGTTGTTGCCCGTCGTGGGGCGCTCGCTGTCGGCGGTGTGCTGGTCTTCGTAGACCAGACGGTCGGACAGCGCGCGCTGTTCGTCGAAGAACGCGTTGACGGCAGCAAGCTGTGCCGCAGTGTCTTCGATCGTGTTCATGCGGTGGCGGAACAGGTTGGCCCCCGCCAACCCGCGCGTGTACCAGGCGATGTGCTTGCGTGCGGTGCGCGCGCCGGTGTATTCGCCGTAGAACGCGTAGTGCTCTTCCAGGTGCGTGTTCATGATGCCGCGAATTTCTTCCACCTCCGGCGCCGGCAGCAGCGTGCCGGATTGCAGGAAGTGTTCGATCTCGCGGAACAGCCACGGGCGCCCCTGCGCCGCGCGGCCGATCATGATGGCATCGGCGCCGGTCACCGCCAGCACGTGCTTGGCCTTGGCCGGCGTGGTGATGTCGCCGTTGGCGACCACTGGAATGCGCACCGATGCCTTGACCGCGGCGATGGTGTCGTACTCCGCATCGCCGTGGTACAGGTCCGCACGGGTGCGGCCGTGCACGGTCAGCATGCTGATACCGGCATCCTGCGCGATACGCGCCACGCTGAGCGCGTTGCGGTGTTCGCGATCCCAGCCAGTGCGGATCTTGAGCGTGACCGGCACGCGGTCGCCCACGGCACCGACCACCGCCTCGACGATGCGCTGGACCAGCGGCTCGTTCTGCAGCAGGGCGGAGCCGGCGGCCACATTGCACACCTTCTTGGCCGGGCAGCCCATGTTGATGTCGATGATCTGCGCGCCGCGGTCGACGTTGTAGCGCGCGGCTTCGGCCATCATCATCGGTTCGGCGCCAGCAATCTGCACGGAGATCGGTTCGACTTCGCCCGTGTGGTTGGCGCGCCGCATGGTTTTTTCGCTTTTCCAGAGCTGCGCGTTCGACGCGACCATCTCGGACACCGCATAGCCCGCGCCAAGCCGCTTGCAGAGCTGGCGGAACGGGCGGTCCGTCACACCCGCCATGGGGGCGACGAACAGGTTGTTGCGGAGGGTATGCGGTCCGATCTGCACGGTGCGCGATGCGTGGCTAGGGATGGAGAAACGAAAAAACAGCCCCTTCCGCCCGGGTCGGTGGACACGTTGGGCGGAGCGACGGGGGTGAAAATGCGAGGTCGGGATTTTACCGCCAAACGGCCGAATTGCCTAAATGTTGTGCACAAACTATGCGGCGGTGCGGTTGGCACGGGCGTCGCTGTCGTGGCAATCGTTACCGGAACCGCTGCAGGCTATAGGGGCCAGCGTCGATGAACGGGGCGCGTCCGGCCACCAGATCGGCGATCAGCCGTGCCGTGCCGGGGGCACCAGTCATGCCGAGATGGCCGTGGCCAAAGGCGAAGAAAACGTTGCGGTATCGCTCCGAGCGATCAATCAAGGGCAGGCTGTCCGGCAGGGATGGCCGATGGCCCATCCAGGCGCTATCCTCGGCAAACGCGAGGCCGGGGAAGAGCTGCTGGCCCTGTCGCTTCAGGATGTTGGCGCGCCGGTAGTCGGGCGGGGCATCCAGCCCGCCGATCTCCACTGTGCCCGCAATCCGCAGGCCGCCTTCCATGGGCGTGGCGATGAATTTGCGTTCGCAGTCCATGATCGGTCGCGAGGGCTGTACGGTGGGCGCAGACAGCGTAGTGTGATAGCCGCGCTCGGTATCCAGCGGGACACGAATGCGCGTGAGCCTGGCGCCCAGCCGCATCGACCAGGCTCCCGCACAGAGGATGAGCGTGGAAACGGACAGCGTGCCGCAATCCGTGTACAGCCGCTTGGGGCCATGCTCGCCAAACTCGAAATCCAGCACCTTGCGCCGCAGGACCGTGCCGCCCGCCGCCACAAAGTTGGCCGCCAGCGTTTTGACCAGCCGTTCCGGATTGCACGTGAAGCCGTTGTCGGGCAGCAGCAGGCCCGATTGAATGTCGGGCGCCAGCGAGGGTTCCAGTTCGCGGGTCTCGCCTGCGCTCAGCGCTTGCGAGCGCACGCCCGTCGTGTCGCGAATCGACTGCGCCAGCCGGTCGCCCGACGAACGCGCCAGCGTGCGCCATACATACAGATGGCCCGACTGGCGGATCAGCCCGTCATATTGCGCGGCGTCGAGCAGGCCGCGATAGCCGGGAAAGGTCGCGCCAAAGAGGTTCGCCAGTGGCGCTGCTGTCGCGCGGGCTTGTGCCTCGTTGCCCGCGCGTACCCATTGCAATAGCCAGGGCAGTGCGCGTGGCAGGTATGGCCAGCGTACGGTCAGCGGCCCCATCGGGTCGGCCAGCCATTTCGGTACCTGCTTGAGCATGCCCGGCAGCGCCATCGGCACAACCGAGGCCACGCTCAGGCAACCTGCGTTGCCGAATGAGCAACCTTCGCCCACGCCGGCCTGATCCAGCAAGGTGACTTGGTAGCCGTCGCGCTGCAGCTGCAACGCGCATGCAGTACCGACAATGCCGGCGCCCACCACGGTTGCGTGTGGGCGATCTCCGGCACGGGGTGGGTTCACGCGCTAGCCCCGCTGCCCGAACATCATCTGCCGTGCCAGCCCGTGCTTGAGCGGCGGCAGGCATTCCAGCAGCGTGAGCGCCGCGCCGCGCAGGTGGCCAAACGGCCGGCCCGGCACCGCAAACGCGCGCGGCAGCAGATCGGTCAGGCCGATGGTCACGGCGCGGTCGAATGCGCGTTCGCGGGCAAAGCGCGCCAGTGCGGCGGGCGTTGCCCCATCGCGCAGCGCACGTGCCATCTCGAACGCATCGCGCAGCCCTAGGTTGAAGCCCTGGCCGGCGACCGGGTGAATGGTCTGCGCGGCGTTGCCGATGGCGGCGACGCGGCGGTCGACGGGGATGCGCTGGGCATGCAGGCCGAGCGCGAAGGTGTGGCGCGGGCCGACCTGTGTGAAGTGGCCCATGCGGTCGCCAAAGGCGGTGCTCAATTCTGTGAGGAAGGTGTCTTCCGGCAAACCGGCGCGGCGGCGCGCCTCGTCGGGCGAGCAGCACCAGACCAGCGCGTAGCCCGGGCCCTGGGCGTCGTCCTGCGGTAGTAGCGCGAGCGGGCCCTCGTTGGTGAAGCGTTCCCAGGCCCAGCCTTCCAGCGGCGCCGAGCAGCGGACATGCGCGACGATGGCGGTCTGGCCGTAGTCGCGCCGGCGTGCGTGCGAGAGTCCGCCGGCCTGCTTGCGCGCATCGTCAAACAGGCCGCCTTCGGCTTGCACGACGACTTCGGTTTCGATGGCAAGTGGATGGCGCCCTTCGCGCAATGCCCGCACACGTGCCGGAGCGATGGTGCCGTCGGCGCGCGGCAGTTGCTCTACGCGCTCGACCGGCGTGTGGTCATAGCGTGTGAGGCGGTTCGGGTAACGCTGCATCTGCGTGGCCAACGCGGTGTTGAGCGCGGTGCTCAGGTCGCCGTATTGCACGACGTGACCAAGCGCGGGGACGTCGTAGTCTTCGCGGCGGATATGGGCTTGCCCAAAGTGGCCGCGCTGCGAGACATGGATATGCGTAATGGGCGTGGCGCGTGCTGGCCAGCCGCCAATTTCCTGCAGCAGCACGCGTGAGCCGTGCGACAGTGCCAGCGCGCGCGGGTCACGCGCCGCCGCTTCGGCGTCGCGCGCATCGAACAGGGCGATGCGCCAGTCGGTATCGCGCAGCAGCCAGTTGGCCAGCGCCAGCCCCACCGGCCCGGCGCCGACGATGGCGACATCGAAGTCCGGCGCGGTCGCGGATGCGTCCGTCATTGCCGGCCTCGCATCACCGCTTCGATTTCATCCGCGGCCACTGGTACGTCGCGCGTGATGATCTCGCAGCCGTTGGGCGTGACGATGGCATCGTCTTCGATGCGGATGCCGATGTGCCAGTACTGCTCGGGCACACCCGCGGCGGGGCGCACGTAGATGCCGGGCTCGACGGTCAGCACCATGCCGGGCTCCAGCGGTCGCCACGGGCGTTCACCCTGCGCAGGTGCGGCGCCAGGCGTACGGTATTCGCCTACGTCATGCACATCCATGCCGAGCCAGTGGCCGGTACGGTGCATGTAGAACTGGCGGTACTGGCCGCCGGCGAGCACGTCGTCGAGGGTGCCGACTTGGTTTGCATCCAACAGACCGGTATCGAGCATGCCCTGCGCCAGCACGCGCGTGGCGGCGTCGTGCGGCACGTTGTACGGCACGCCGGGGCGCGTCTCGGCAATGGCGGCTTCCTGTGCGGCGACCACGAGTTCATACAGTTCGCGCTGCGGGCCGGTGAAGCGGCCGTTGACGGGGAAAGTGCGCGTGATGTCCGACGCGTAGCCGTCCAACTCGCAGCCAGCGTCGATCAGGCAGAGATCGCCGTCGCGCAGTTCCGCATTGCCAGCGCGGTAGTGCAGCACGCACGCGTTCGGGCCGGTGGCGACGATGGAGTTGTAGGCGACGCTCTGTGCGCCGTGGCGGCGGAATTCATAGAGCAGCTCGGCTTCGAGGTGGTATTCACGCAGGCCGGCGCGCGAGGCTTGCATGGCGCGCACGTGTGCCCCGGCTGAGATGCGCCCGGCGCGGCGCATGATGTCGAGTTCACCCGGGTCCTTGAACAGGCGCAGTTCATCCAGAATGGCGCGCACGTCGAGCGCCTGATGCGGCGACGACACGCCTGCGCGGCCTTGCATGCGCACGGCGTCGAGCCAGCGGCGCATGCGGCGGTCGAACGTGCCGCTTTCGGCCAGCGGGTAGGCCACGGCTGCGGCGTTGGCGAGTAGCCCCGGCAGGGTTGCGTCGATGTCTTCGACCGAATGCGCGGCGTCCAGGCCGAAGGCTTCCTTGGCCGCTTCGGGGCCGAAGCGGAAACCGTCCCAGATCTCGCGCTCTTCATGCTTGGGGCGGCAGAACAGCACGCTGCGCGTGGGGCCCTCACCAGCCGGTGCGATGATGGCGAGCACCGCTTCGGGCTCCGTGAAGCCGGTCAGGTAGTAGAAATAGCTGTCGTGCCGATAGGGGTAATCGCTGTCGCGGTTGCGCATGGCTTCCGGCGCGGTCGGCACGATGGCCACACCGCCACCCGCCGCGCGCAGCCACTGCGCGACGCGCTCGCGGCGCTGGCGATAGGTCTGGAGGAAGGCGAGTTCAGTGGCGGACATGACGTGGATTCCGGCAGCAAAAGGATGCGTCGATTGTAACGCCGCCCTTGTTGTGCCATCCGGTGCCACCTCAATTGCAAAGAAAATTGTGACGTGCGGGGCCGTCCTCTAAAGTCTGGGGCCAGCATGGTCGATAGACGTCTGTGTGTTGCCCCCCCCGGTTGCGACGTCTGCCCGCTATGGAACGGCCGTATTGCATCGGCCTGCCCAGGAGAACTGATGCTCGTCAGCAGCTACAACCCCCTACTTGTCCTCCTTTCCCTCCTCGTGGCCATCCTGGCGTCTTATACGGCGCTGGATATGGCCGGACGCGTGGTAACCGCACAGGGCCGCGCGGCATTCTGGTGGCTGGTAGGTGGGGCGTCAGCCATGGGGGTGGGTGTATGGGCAATGCACTTCATCGGCATGCTGGCGTTCAGCTTGCCGATTCCCCTTGGCTATGACGTGTGGATCACGCTGGCCTCGCTTGCCATTGCGATTGCGGCGTCAGCGTTTGCGCTGTGGCTGGTCAGCCGGAGCGAGCTTCCGTGGCGGCGCCTGGTTGGCGGCGCGCTGCTGATGGGCGCTGGCGTGGCCGGCATGCACTACACCGGTATGGCGGCGTTGCGCATGATGCCGGGCATCCATTACGACCCAGCCACGTTTGCACTGTCGGTGGTGATTGCCGTGCTGGCATCGGGCGCGGCGCTGTGGATCGCGTTCCGCCTGCGTCGCCAATCGCATCGGGTGCGGGCATTGCGTGCAGGCGCAGCGGTGGTGATGGGCGTCGCCATTGTCGGCATGCACTACACCGGCATGGCCGCCGCCGCATTCCCCTACGCCAGCGTATGCGGTGCAGCCCACACCGGGGTGAGCGCCGAGTGGCTGGCGTTGGTCATCATCATCGTGACGCTGGCAGTGCTGGCCATTGCGTTGACCACTTCCGTGCTGGACATGCGCATGGAAGCGCGTACCGCCGTGCTGGCCACTTCGCTTGCCCAGGCCAACCAGGAACTGGCCTATCTGGCGCTGCATGACAATTTGACCAAGCTTTCCAACCGCATGCTGCTGGAAGACCGCCTGAACCAGGCGATCCGCACGGCCGATCGCGAGAAGCGCCGCTTTGCGCTGATGTTCATGGATCTGGATGGATTCAAGGCCATCAACGATGTCTACGGCCACCACGTTGGGGATCTGCTGCTGATTGATGTGGCACAGCGCATCGTTACGCGTGTGCGCCAGCAGGACACCGTGGCACGCGTGGGCGGTGACGAGTTTGTCGTGCTCGCCTATGTGGATGATCCGCAAGACGCCGGGTCGCTGGCAGATGCACTGCTGGATGTGGTACGCGAGCCCTTCATGGCGGGCGGGCATGAGCTACGTGTGTCGACCAGCATCGGCATCGCCATGTACCCTGGCGACGGCGGCAACCAGCATGATCTGCTCACCAATGCCGATGCGGCCATGTACCACGCCAAGGGCCTGGGCCGGAACGCCTACTGCTTTTTTGAGCCGTCGATGAACGCCAACGTGCACAAGCAATTGCAGCTTGTGCAGGACCTGCGCCTGGCGATCGAACGCAACGAGCTCGTGCTGCACTACCAGCCGAAGTTTCATGCCCCCGACGGCCCCATTGCTGGCGTGGAGGCGTTGGTGCGCTGGCAGCATCCGGTGCGCGGATTGTTGCCGGCCAACGACTTCATCCCGCTGGCCGAAAAGACCGGCCTGATCGTGCCGCTCGGCGCCTGGGTGCTGAACGAAGCCTGCCGCCAGATGGCGCAGTGGCGCAGCGAAGGGCATACCACGTGGAGTGTCGCCGTCAATCTCTCTGCGCTGCAGTTTGCCCACGCGGCGCTCATCGACACGGTGCGAGATGCGCTGGCGCGCCACGCGCTCGAACCGCACTGCTTGATGCTGGAGATTACCGAGTCGACCGCCATGCGCGATGCTGATGCCAGCCTGCGCATCCTGCAGCAGCTAGACGCCATGGGCGTGCGCATCTCCATCGACGATTTCGGCACCGGGTATTCCAGCCTGCTGTACCTCAAGCGCTTGCCGGCCAGCGAGCTGAAGATCGACCGCGGCTTTGTGCGCGACCTGGCGCACGACACGGAGGACGCGGCCATCGTGTCGGCCATCGTGGCGCTGGGCCAGACGCTGAACCTGCGTATCGTCGCCGAGGGGGTAGAGACGGCCGAGCAGCAGGCGTTTCTCACGCGGCTTGGGTGTGATTCGCTGCAGGGCTATCTGCTGGGCCGCCCGATGACGGCCGAATCATTAAGCGCGTCGGCGTCGGGCTGACTAGGCTGTCTGTGACCGCAGTTCGGCGTCCAGCGCAGCCAGTTGGGCTGGGGTGCCGACGTTTTCCCAGCGGCCATCGAAGCGCTCGCCGGTGGCGCGGCCTTCTGCAATGGCCTGGTGGTATAGCGGTGTCATCGCCAGGCGCGTGCCGGGCCCGATGCCGGCAAACAGGCGCGTGTCGTACAGGCCGATGTTGCCGAACGTGAGCCGTTGCGTGCCATCGACGTGAAGCACGCCGTCATCAGCCAAGGCAAAGTCACCACGCAGATGATAGGGCGGGTTCGGCACCATCACGAGGTGCATGCCCGGCGCATGCTGCGCAGCCATGGCGCTCGCGCGCTCGCGCAGCGCGGCGTAGTCGTAGTCGCAGAACACGTCGCCGCTGATGGCGATGAACACGCTGTGGCCGTCACCGGCACGCAGCAACGGCATGGCCTGGGCGACACCGCCTGCTGTCTCCAGCGCTTCGCTTTCCGGCGAATAGGTAAGGCGTACGCCCCAGGCGCTGCCGTCGCCGAGCGCGGCTTCAATCTGCGCACCCAGCCAGGCATGGTTGATGACGATGTCGCGCACACCCGCTGCCGCCAGACGCTCGATCTGCCAGACGATCAACGGTTTGCCGCCAACCTTCAGCAGGGGCTTGGGCGTGTGGTCTGTCAGCGGCCGCATGCGATCACCGCGGCCCGCCGCAAAAATCATGGCCTTTATCGTGGAACTCAAGCCATCACCTTCAAGAGAATCAGCAGCACAGCCATACCGCCGACGATGGTCCACATCGCGCTCTTGGTGAGGCGTGCGATGACGATGGCGACGATGCCGGCGATCAGGCGCGGGTTGTCGACCGACACCGCCAGCGCGCCGTGGCGCATCAGCAGGTCAGGTGCGATCAGCGCGGTCAGCATGGCGGCTGGCACGTACGGCAGGGCGCTGCGGAACCACATCGGCAGGTTCATGCGCCCTTCCAGCGCGATGAACGACAGGCGGATCAGGTAGGTGGCAGCGCCGGAAATCAGCAGCACGCCGAAGAGGATGAGTGCCTTCATGCCGCGGCCTCCGTCTTCGGTCGGGTGAGCAATCGCTCGACAATTGCGCCGATGGCAATGCCGACGCACGCTGCGCCCATCAGCCCCAGCTTGTGCGGCCAGCCCGTCCATGCCACCGCCAGTGCAGCCCCGGTGAGCGCAGCGGCCAGTTGGGCGCGCGTGCGCAGCGACGGCACCACGATGGCGATGAACGTGAGCGGCAGGAAGAAATCGAGCGGCCAGGTGGTCGGCACCTGCGCACCGAGCATCACGCCGACGATGGTAGATGCCTGCCAGCTCGTCCACAGCGCCACACCGGCGCCGAGAAAGTACCAGTGGCGGTAGGTTGTCTCTTCCGTACCCGAGTTTGCGTTGGAACGTGCATTGACGACGCGGCGGTTCATGGCGGCGAAAGCCTCGTCTGTCAGCAGATAGGCGATCAGCCATTTCCAGCGGCGCGGCAGATGCGCCAGCGCGGGGGCAATGCTGGCCGAGTACAGCGCATGCCGCAGATTCACCATCGACACGGTCGCCGCAATGACCAGCGCGGGCGCGCCGCCGGCCCATAGCTGCACCAGGATCATCTGCGAGGCGCCCCCGAACACGATGGCGCTCATCGCCACTGCAAGCCACGCGGGCATGCCGGCAGACGTGGCCAGCACGCCGTAGATCAGGCCGAACGGCACCACGCCCAGCAGCATCGGGGCGAGTGCGAGAACGCCGGCGCGGAATTCAGCAGCGCGTGGAGAGGCCATTGGCAATCAGAACGTGTAGCCGATCTGCTGGGCGCGATCTTCGAGCTGATCGAGCAGACGGGCGAGCGGGGCCAGCGCGTTGTAGCGGCCGCAAACGCGGCGCAGGTAGGCGATGAAGCGGGGGGTGTCTTCCACGTAGCCGGTCTTGCCATCGCGGTAGCACAGGCGCGCGAAGATGCCGGCCACCTTCAGGTGACGCTGCGCGCCCATCCATTCGAGTGCACGGTAGAACTCGCCGAAGTCCTCATCCACCGGCAGGCCGGCTTTGCGGGCGGCTTCCCAGTAGCGCACGGCCCAGTCGAGCTCCTCTTCTTCTTCCCACGACAGGAAGGCATCGCGCAGCAGCGAGGCAGCGTCGTACGTGATCGGGCCATAGACCGCGTCCTGGAAGTCCAGCACACCCGGCCGCGACGGGTCGGCCGCGTTGATCATCAGGTTGCGCGGCATGTAATCACGGTGCACGTACACGCGCGGTTGGGCCAGGGCACTGTCGACCAGCAGCTTGAAGACCTTGTCGAGCGATTCACGCTGGGCCGCGTCGAGCGGGCGCTGCAGGTGGCGGTCGATGTACCAGTCGGGGAACAACGACAGCTCGCGGCGCAGCAGCGCTTCGTCGTACGGCGGCAGTTCGCCTTCGCGCGAGGCCGATTGCCAGCGCACCAGGGTGTGGATCGCCGGGCGAAACAGCGTATTGGCGTAGGTGAGATCGAAATTGCGCTCGCGCAGCGATTGCAGATAGGTTTGCGGGCCGAGGTCGGTCAGTAGCAGGAAGCCGTGGGCGATGTCCTGTTCCAGCACCTGCGGCGCGTGCACGCCGGCGCCGTTCAGCAGGCCGGCCACGTGGACGAACGGGCGGCAGTCTTCCTGCGGTGGAGGGGCATCCATCAAGATGAGGGTGCCAGGTTGGCTATTGACTGCGCCATCTACTCGGAAGTAACGACGGAAGCTGGCATCGGCCGAGGCAGGGCGCAGCGTATCGATGTGCAGCCCGTGGGCAGCGGGCAAAGTGCTGAGCCAGTCGCGCAGTTGGTCGAGACGCGCGTCGGTTGCGCCGGTGGCGGCGCCAGGGGTCGAAGCCATGCTGAGGGAATGCTGGAATGAGGCAGGAAAGAAGCCCCGTATAATACCCGACCGAGTTTCGTCGCGAGCGAGCGCCAGCCCCGTCTGGCCGGCCCGGAGCGGCAAAACACCGACCGATGATGTGCCTGCGCGCCCGGCGCCCACTTGCCCGGCGCGTGCCCAGTTTCCGACTTGCATGACCGAACCGAACCGAGCCAGGAAGACCCGGCAGCGCACTGCTGTTGCCAAGCCCGACGAGCGGGGCGCCGACAGGGCTGAACGCGGGGCCGCAAACCGGCGCAGCGCGCTGGCACTGCGGCCGCTGGTGTTCGCCGTGGCTGGGGTCTGGGCGGCGACGTCCGCAGCGCAGAGCCAGGACGCCGCGCAATCGGCGCCTGTGGCAACGTCGTCTGAGTCTTCCGTGACGGCGCTGGCCATCTCAGGCCCGGCAACGCCCGGCGGCAGCCCGCTGGTGCCCAAGATGGCCGAGCCGGTCCAGCGTCAGGACAACACCGTCCCCACGTTCACCGCGGCCGACAAGATGGACGGCCGCACCAATGAAGACGTGCATCTGCGCGGCCACGGTGAGTTGCGCCGCAACGGCACGGTGGTGAAGGGCGACACGCTCGACTACAACCAGGATACCGACGTCGCCACCGCCACCGGCAATGTGCGGCTGTTCAAGGGCGGTACGCTGGTCACCGGACCGGACGCCAAGCTCAAGGTGACCGCCAACGAAGGCACCATGAGCACACCGTCGTATGAGTTCCACACGACGGGCGGTCGCGGCAACGCAGATCGCATCGATTTCATCGACAAGGACAACACCCGCATCACGCACGGCACGTACACCACGTGTTCGCCAGACAACGTCGACTGGTACTTCAGCGCAAGCCGCATCGACATCGACAGCGATCGCCAGGTTGGCACCGGCCGCAATGGCGTCCTGCACTTCTTCGGTGTGCCTGTGTTTGCGGCGCCTGTGATGGATTTCCCGCTCA
>NZ_JAELUI010000279.1 GCF_016429285.1 Ralstonia sp. ASV6 | reverse complement strand
GCCGGAGGTCATGTCAGCGATGACGGCGGCAATGGCGGCGGCCTGGTCCGGCGTTTCTTCAAAACCGAAGCTCTCCGCAAACTTGACGTAGTCCTCCGGCGTGAGCGGGAAGGCGAAGCCCTGGCGCAGCGCGCGGCGTGCGTACAGGTTCAGCAGTTCGGCGGCCGTGTCGCGGATCTGCTGTGCAGCCTTGCGCTTGGCCTTCTCCCACTGGCCGGAGCCCAGGGAATGCAGCGGCGCGGTTTCCGGATCAGCACCCGAGTAGCGCGAGATCACATGCAACTGGTGCACCGGCACGTAGAGCTTGTTGCCCTTGTCGTAGTCGAGGTGGAGGAACTCCTCCTCGCCGTTGCCCATGTCGATGGAGATGAGCCCTTGATAGCGGCCGATGCCATGTTCGCTGTGGACTACCGGGTCGCCGATCTTCAGCTCGGCCAGGTCACGCACCATCGCATCAACGGCGGTGGCCTGTTCCTGCTTGCGGCGGCCGGCGCGGCGCACCGTTTGCGCGTACAGCTCGGTCTCGGTGATGATGGCGATGCCTGGTTTGTCCACCCCGTCGCCCAGGATGAAGCCCTGGTACAGCGGCGCCACGCCCAGCACGAACTTGGCTTCACCACGCATCAGGTCGGCAAAATCGGCCACGCCCTCGGGGTGCAGGCCGCTGGCGGCGAGCATTTGCGCGAGCGTTTCGCGGCGGCCGGCGGATTCTGCGCAGATCATCACGCGGCAGTTGCCGCGCATCAGGAAGGATTCGAGGTTGACCAGTGGGTCTTCTGCGCGGCGGTTGACCGCAACGTTTGGCAGCGGCAGCGAGAGCGGCGCATCGCCGGGTTCTTCGCGCAGCACAAGGCGCGCATGCGGCTTGGCCGCCACGAAGAACGCTTCTTCATCCAAATACAATGCGGCGGGCTCCAGCAGCGGCCGCTCGCGGTCGTGGCGCATGAAGTTGTAGCGCTGCGTGGTGTCGGCCCAGAAGCGGCGTACGGCACCCTCGATGTCGCCGACGAAGGCCAGGTGCGTGGTGCCCGGCAGGTAGTTGAACAGCGTGGCGGTTTCTTCGAAGAACAGCGGCAGGTAGTACTCGATGCCGGCCGAGGGCACGCCGTTGCCGATGTCCTTATAGATCGGCGAGCGCGTCGGGTCTCCCTCGAACACCTCACGCCAGCGGCCGCGGAAGGCGGTGCGCGAGGCTTCGTCCATCGGGAATTCGCGGCCCGGCAGCAGGCGCACTTCGTTCACGGGGTAGAGGCTGCGCTGCGTGTCGGGGTCGAACGCGCGGATGGTCTCGATCTCGTCGCCAAACAGGTCGAGCCGGTACGGCAGTGGTGAGCCCATCGGGAACAGGTCGATCAGCCCGCCCCGCACGGAGTATTCGCCGGGGCGCATGACGGCGCTGACATGCTCATAGCCCGCCAGCGTGAACTGCGCCTTGAGCGCGGCCTCATCCAGCTTTTCGCCTTTCTTGAAGAAGAACGTGTAGGCGGCCAGGAATGATGGCGGCGCCACACGCTGCAAGGCCGTCGACGCTGGCACCAGCAGGATGTCGCAGGCGCCGTTCTGCAAGTCGTGCAGCGTTGCCAGCCGTTCGGAGATCAAGTCCTGGTGCGGCGAGAAATTGTCGTATGGCAGCGTTTCCCAGTCCGGCAGCAGTTTCACGCGCGCCTGCGGGGCAAACCAGCGCAGTTCTTCGGCCAGGCGCTGGGCGTCGACAGCATTGGCGCAGACCACAGCCAGCATCGGCACGGCAGCGCGATGCTGCTCCAGATAGCGCGCGAGCAGCAGGGCATCCGCCGCGCCTTGCAGGCCACTGAAGACAAAGCGCGCGCCCGGTTTGACGGCGGGCAGGGCAGAGAGCGAGAAATCAGACATGGGGTGTCAGGATCGGTAGGCAAAGCACGACACCCCACCGGCGTTTGCAGGCGGGGTGTCGTGACACTGGCCGCTATTATAAAATCCGCGCCAATCGCGTGCTGGCGACGGCTCAAAACCTGAGAAAACGTCGTATCCACGCCTCATCTTCCGCATTCCATGTCCGAACCTTCCCGCTCAGGCCAACGCCGCTTTGCGCTGATTCCCTCAGCCGGCACTGGTTCGCGCGCCGGCGGCGATTTGCCCAAGCAATATCAGGCAATCGCCGGACGGCCGATGTTGTGGCACACCGCACAAGCTTTTCTGGCCAGCCCCGAGATCGATTCCGTGTTGATCGTGACGACACCGGGTGCGCAACCGCTCGTTCAGCGTTTTCCCGATGGCCGCTTCGATGCACCCAAGCTGGTCGAAGTGGATTGCGGTGGTGATTCGCGCCACGCGTCGGTCACGCATGGTTTGGCAGCGTTGCGTGGGCTTGGGGCGCACGATGACGATTGGGTGCTCGTGCACGATGCCGCGCGCCCAGGTCTGACGCCTGCGCTGATTGCGCGGTTGGTTGCGGCAGTCGAGAGCGAAGGCTCGCAGGCCGTTGGTGGCATCCTCGCGCTGCCTGTGGCCGATACGCTCAAGCGTGCAGACGCCGATCAGCACATCGGTGCCACAGTGCCGCGTGATGGCCTGTGGCAAGCGCAAACACCGCAGATGTTCCCGCTCGGCCTGCTGGAGCGCGCGTTGCACGACGCATTGGCGCAACAACGCATCGTTACCGATGAAGCCAGTGCCATTGAGGGGGCTGGCCACAAGCCGCTGCTGGTGCCGGGCGCGCTGCGCAACTTCAAGGTGACGTATCCCGACGATTTCGCGCTTGCCGAGGCCATCCTCGCACGGCACGCATAAGACAAACCTCACGAGGCATCGCAAGCATGAATTGGATGGACATCCGCATTGGCCAAGGC
>NZ_JAELUI010000278.1 GCF_016429285.1 Ralstonia sp. ASV6 | reverse complement strand
GGGGTAGATCTTGAGCAGGCGCCGCTTGAGAAACGCTGGCGTGGTATCGGTACTGCGCGCAGACCACGTCAGCACGAACCCGCTCAGCACGAAGAAGAACGACACGCCCACGCGCCCGCCCACGTTGAACAGGTGGTTGTAGGCCGTGGCCCACTGCGCATTGGCAAACGGGTTGAACACTACGATCTTCGTGAGTGACCCGTGGTACAGGAAGACCAGCATGGCCGCCAGAAAGCGCAGCCCGGTAAGCGACGGCAGCCGACTGGCTGCAGGCGTGCGGAGCGTGAGTACCATGAAGGTCTCCTGTGCAGGTCAGGCGGTGGCGGCTTCGGATTCCCAGTGGGTGTCTGCCGTCAAGACGCGCGTGCGCAGTCCGGTCAGGAAGCGCGGCAGCTCGTCGTGCAGCAAGCGCTCAAGCGACGGTGAGCCAAACGGACGTTCGGTCGTCGCCAAGTCGGGTGAACGCACCAGTAGACGGCTGAGGTAGCGCGTGACCGCCAGATTGCGTGCGACGGCTTCCAGGCGCGGTAGCTCATACGCATCCAGATCGCGCGCGAGGATGGCGCGCGCCAGCACCGCCGCGTCTTCGATGCCAAGGTTCATGTTGGTGCCGCCGATGGGGCTGAACTGGTGCCACGCGTCACCGGCAAAGAACACGCGCCCCACGCGTGCGCGGCTGGCAATGCGGTGGCCGAACGCGCTGTGCGTGATCCAGTGCAACTGCCGCACTTTGGTGGTGATGGGTGTCATGTCGCGGATGATGCGTTCAATGAACGCGGCATCGAAACCGCTGCCCGGGTCTTCGCCCGGGAAGGACGCGATCACGCGGTAGCTGCCGCCCGGGATCGGCACGATCATCAGGTAGCCGTCCACACCGCAGAAGCAGTGCATCTCGTCGTTGGCCAGCGGCAGCGTGTCAAAGCTCACGTCTGCCACCACAAAGTAGCCGGCATACATGACCTGGTCGACTGGGATGTCGAGCAGGCGCCGTGCCGTGCTGTTGCCGCCATCACAAGCGATGACGTGGTCTGCGAAGATGCGCTCTTCGGTGCCGTCCGGGTGAGTGCAGGTGGCGATCACGCCGGTGGGCGTTTCCTGCAGCGCCTGCAACTCCAACCCCTGACAGATCGACACACCCAGCTCGGAAATGCGCCGATACAGCGTGCGCTCGATCACGTCTTGCGTGAGGTGGAAGAAGTGCGGGCGCGCGATGTCGAGCTGGTGGAAGTTGATGTCGGCAAAGTACGCGCGGCGCCGGTACAGGTTCATGCGCGGCACGCGCAGGCCCAGCGCATCGAGCTGCGCGCCAATGCCAAGCTGGTCGAACACCGCCAGACTCGCCTGGTTCACAGCAATGCCGCGCGGCAGGGTCGACAGCTCCAGCCGCTTGTCGATCACCTGCACCGCCTCGCCCTGTTGGGCGAGCAGTCCGGCCAGCGTCATCCCAACAGGGCCACAACCGACGATCAGTAGGCTCATGGCCGGCTCCTCACAGCGTCTTGGAAAACTCAAGAATCAGCTTGCCGCACACCTCGGGCGCTTCCAGGTGCGGCACATGGCCCACGTCTTCCAGGATGTGCACGTTGGCCGGCTGGATGCGCGGCACGCGGGTCTGCAGCTTGTCGTAGTAGGCGTTGTCGATAAAGGCGTCGTTCTTGCCGCCGATGTACAGGAAGGGCACCTTGCTGCCCGACAGGATGGCAAGCTCATCCAGCCAGCCTTGCGTCTTCAGGTGGATGGCGAATTGCTCGCGGAAGTTGCCGTCGGATTCCTTGATGTCCGTGAGCATGCGCTTGTACACGTCGGTGCCGGCTTGCGAGACATCGAGGTAAGCACGCGTGAGCGCGTCGGCTTCATCGCCGACGAGGTGGTTCTTGAAGGCGAGTTCCTTCGGTGCCTCAGGGCGGAAGTTGGAGAACGCATCTTCGCGGCTGACAGCGTGCACACCGGCAATCGAAACCAGGCCGAGCAGGTTCGGATCCTTGAACAGCGATTGCGTGGCGATGTTGGCGCCCACGCTGTTGCCCACGGCAATGATCTCGTGCAGCGACAGGCGGTGGCGGAATTCTTCGAACAGCGTGCGCAGGCCGATCATGCTGTACTGAAAACCGAAGCGTGCCACGTCGATGTGATCCGACTGGCCATGGCCCGGAAAATCCAGCGCGATCAGGTTGAATTGGTCGCCCAGGATCGGTTCCAGATCGGCGAAAGAGGCGGCGGTGGACGCCGTGCCATGCAGGAACACGATGGTGGGTCCGTTGGCCTTGCCGCCCTGCAGGTAGTGCAGTTTGCCGAAATCGAAATTCAGGAATCTGGATTGCATTACACGGCTCCTTCGAGGTGTTCGTTGCGGGGTGTGACGGGGTCAGTGGATTCAGCCGGGCGCGTTTCCTTGCGCTTGAACAGCGCAACCGACAGGCCGATGCCGATGGCCGCCAGCAGGGCGTTGAACGCCATCAGCGCACGCATGGCGGGCACGTAGCTCATGTTGACGAGATCACGCACCGCATCGATCGGGTGGTCGGCAAACATGCCTGCGACGTTGACCAGGTTCTGGCTGGCGTTGACGAGCCCGTGCAGCGTGTGCAGCTGGTCGGGTGTGAACGAGGTAGCGGCGCTGGCGATATGCCGTGCGAGTTCGAGTTCCCCCACCTTGCTGAGAATCAACCCCGACACCGCCACCCCGAACATCGCCCCCACCATCGACAGCGTGAAGAACAGGCCGATGGCCGTGCCCGTGTGCTTGGGTGAAACCTGCGATGTGGCGCCGTTGATGGTGGCCGTGGTGAGCGCCCCGTTTGACAGGCCGAAGCTCACCAGCCCGATCACGAACAGCACGATGGACAGGTCCACAC
>NZ_JAELUI010000277.1 GCF_016429285.1 Ralstonia sp. ASV6 | reverse complement strand
GTTCAAGCAAATGCCCGACTGGACGCAACCGTTCCTGCACAGCGGCGTGGTCATCGCCTGCCTGGTGTCGGTGGCGCTGAATCTGCTGCTCAATGGCACCGGCGAAGCGCATGTGCCGTCGTCCATCGTGCGAACGGCCGGCCGCGCCTGATTTTCCACCGGAAACCCTCATGCTCAACACGCCTCAAGACATCCTGATCCGCCGCCCCGTCGCCGTCATGACCGGGCTGCGTGGCGACGCGGCGCGCGCTGGTGCCGTCGATATCCGCATCGTCGGCAGCCGCATTGCCGAGATGGGCCCCGACCTCATGCCCCGCCCCGGCGAGCGTGTGATCGACGCCAGCGACTGCCTCGTCTACCCCGGCTGGATCAACACACACCATCACCTGTTCCAGAACCTGCTCAAGGCCGTGCCGGAAGGCATGAACCAGGACCTGCAAGGGTGGCTGGCCAGCGTGCCATATCCGCGCCTGCCGCTGTTCACGCCGGAGCTGATGCGCACCGCTGCGCGCTTGGGGATGGCGGAGCTACTGCTGTCAGGCGCCACCACGTGTGCCGACCACCACTACCTCTATCACGCTGGCGGCAGCACCGAGTCGGGCGACATGCTGTTCAATGTGGCCGGTGAATTTGGCATGCGCTTCGTGTTGTGCCGTGGCGGCGCGATTGAATCAGCCAACAGCCATCCGGGATTTTCGAAGACGGCGCTGCAGCCAGAAACGCTCGACCAGATGCTGGCCGACATCGAACGCCTCAAGCACCGCTATCACGATGCATCGCCCGACGCGATGCGCCGTGTGGTGGTTGCCCCGACCACGCCCACGTTCTCGCTGCCGCCGGCTCTGCTGGCAGAGTTGGCGCATGTGGCGCGCGCCATGAACCTACGCATGCATACGCACCTGTCTGAGACCGACAACTACGTACGCTTCTGCCGCGAGAAGTACAACTGCCTGCCGGTAGAGTTCGTGGCCGAGCACGAGTGGCTGGGACCAGATGTCTGGTTCGCGCACCTCGTGCACCTGCAGCCGTCGGAGATTCGCATGCTGGCGCAAACGGGCACCGGCATCGCGCACTGCCCGGTCAGCAACAGCCGGCTGGGCAGCGGCATCGCACCGGTGCCGCAGCTGGCGGCGGCCGGCGTGCCGGTGTCGTTGGGCGTGGATGGCGTGGCGTCGAACGAATCGGGCAGCATGACCGGCGAAGTCAACACCACCTGGCTGATCCACCGCGCAGCACAGGGCGCCAGCGCCACCACGGCCGAAGAGGTAATCCACTGGGCCACGGCCGGCGGCGCACGCGTGCTGGGTTTGGGCGAGGTCGGCACGTTGCGGGTCGGGCAAGCGGCAGACCTGGTGCTCTACGACATCAACCACCCGCGCTTCTACGGCTTCCACGATCCGGCGCTCGCGCCCGTGGTGGCGGGCGAGCCGATCACCGTGCGCACCAGCATCATCAACGGGCGCGTGGTGGTGGATGAGGGCGTGGTGTGCGGGCTGGATGTGGAGAGCATCCGTGCGCAGGCCAGCCAGGGCGTGGCCGACCTGATGGCGTGTGCCTGACGGCTCAGGTGTCGAGCCGCAACGCCATGTGTTCTTCGTCGAAGAAGCGATCTCCGACACGCATGGCGCGGCGCTCGACGCCGAAGGTTTCGAAACCCACGTTGCGATACAGCTGTTGCGCACGCGGGTTTTCGGCATTGACGCAGAGTTGGATCTGCAACACGCGTGCGGCGCGCGCATGTTCAATGGCTGCGTCCAACAGACGCCCCGCAATACCACCCCGCCGGTGCGCGGGGTCTACAAACACGCCCCACAGCACAGCCTTGTGCGCGACTTGCGCGAGCGGTTCTCGGCGCAAGCCGGCAATGCCGATCAGCGCTTGCCCCGCAAACGCGCCAAACACGATCTGGTGATCGGTCGTGCGGATGCGATTGCGCGTCTCCTCCAGCGTGCGCCCGGACTCTTCATCGTGCGTCGGCCAGATGGCGGTGGGTGCATCTTGAATCGCCTGGAGGCGCAGCGCCTTGAACGCTTCAGCGTCATCGTCAACCAACGGGCGGATGGCGATGTCGCTCATGGTTGCTTGGCCTCGACGCTAAAAGCATCGCCCGTTTCAAAGAAGGCGCCGCCCGCGAGGTAATGCACCGTCTTGCTACCGGCATCGGTGAAGTGCCAGCGGCCGTTGCTGAACAACGCTGGGTCTGCCCAGGCGGCCGTCACTTCAGCAATGAACAGGTCGTAGCGCTTCTCGTTGTGCGGCTCTGGAATGACGCGGCATTCCAGCCATGCCGCGCAGCCCGCCACCAGTGGTACGTCGATCGTGCGGGCCGGTACGCTGGCGAGACCGAGCGCTTCGAACTTGTCGCCATCGCGGCCGGAGAGCGTGCCTACGGTGAGCGTCGTCTCGGCAATGGCTCGGGTGGGGATATTGAGTGCGAATACGCCGGAGGCTTCGATCAACTCACGCGTGAGCGTACGGCTGTCGACCACCAGCAGCACCTTGGGTGGGTCAAAGTCGAGCGGCATCGCCCAAGCGGCGGCCATGACGTTGCGCACGCCGTTGTGCGCACTGCTGACCAGCGTGGTCGGCCCATGGTTGAGCAATCGGTACGACTTGGCAAGCTCGACGGGCGCGAGCGAGATGGGATCGGGCATGGTAGTCAAACGAGGAATCATATCGACGACCCGCCATCATAGGGCAGCCGCCATCAGCTCGTAGGCGGCGCCGACAGCCGCGCAGCATCGTCGATACCGAACTCGGATCGGCAACGGCGGTCGTATTCAACGTTGACCCCGCCGACATGCGCGATGGCCGTCATCAGACGTGGGTGAAAGCCGGCCTCTTCCAATGAGCGCCCATCCGAGAAGGTCAGCTCAGTAAAAATCAAGCCCCGCCCCGCGACCGTGCATTGCACCTTCGTCACTTGCCCGAGCGGGTAGGAC
>NZ_JAELUI010000276.1 GCF_016429285.1 Ralstonia sp. ASV6 | reverse complement strand
GCCCAAGACGTGCGACTTCACCACCGGCAAGATCATCCTGCAGCAGGAGATCAGCCGTGAGCAGTTGGCCAAGTTGCTGACCGAGGGCAAGACCGATCTGCTGACCGGCTTCAAGTCGGCACGCACGGGCCGCAACTTCAAGGCGTTCCTGGTCAAGCAGCCGGACGGCAAGATCGGCTTCGAGTTCGAGCCGCGTGGCGAAGGCAAGGGCAAGCCCGCTGCCAAGACCGCGGCGAAGAAGACGACGGCCTCCGCCAAAACGCCTGCTGCCAAGAAGGCTCCGGCCAAGACCGCGACGAAGACAACTGCGAAGACCGCCGCCAAGAAAGCCCCGGCACGCAAGAAAGCCGCAGAAGCCGAGACCGACGAGGAAAGCACCAGCGAAACCTGATCGGCGGGTGTCGTCAGCACCAACGCAAACGGGAGGACAGTGTCCTCCCGTTTTGTTTGCGCGTTCGCGGTGGAGCCTAGGCGGCTTCGCTCAGGCCCCGGCCGGCACGTGCTTCGCTGTGCTTGACCTCCATCGCCTGGGCCAGCATGTAGTCAATGAAGGTGCGGACCTTCGTCGGCAGGAACTTGCGGCTCGGATACACCAGCGACAACGACCGGTGCGGCAGCTTGTACTGCGGCAGCACGCGCACCAGCTTGCCCGATTCCAGATCCGGCCGCGCCATGTACGACGACAAGATCGCGATGCCCATGTCGGCCAGCACGGCGCGGTGCATCAGCTCGGCATTGCTGGTGACCAGCGACGGCTGCACCGGCACCGAGATCGACTGCCCGTCAGGCGTGTTCATCTCCCACTCGTGGCGCAGCTGCGGATGCCACATGGCGATCACGCGGTGCTCTGCAATGTCCTCCGCGCGCTGCGGCGTGGAGTGCTGGCGCAGGTAGGCCGGCGTGGCAGCCATCACCATCTCGGCGGAGATCATGCGGCGCGCCACTAGGTGCGAGCCCAGGCCGAGTTCCGACACCATGATGCCGACATCGCGGCCGTCTTCCACAATGTCGATCGGGCGATCGGACAGCGCCACGTCAAACGTCACCTCCGGGTAGAGCTGCTGGAAGCGCGCCAGCAGCATCGGTAAGACGTGCAGCCCGAACATCACCGGCGCGACGATGCGCAGGCCGCCCACCAGCGCCTGGCTGCGCGAGGTGGCGAGCGATTCTGCCTCATCAATGTCGAGCAGGATCTGCTGACAGCGCTGCAGGTAGGTTTCGCCCACGTCGGTCAGCGACAGGCTGCGCGTGGTGCGGTTGAGCAGGCGCGTGCCAAGGTGCGCCTCCAAATCGGCCACGTAGCGCGTGACCACGGCATTGCTCATCGACAGATGCTGGGCCGCCCGGGCGAAGCTGCCAAGCTCCACCACTTTGGAAAACACCCGCATCGACTGCAAACGATCCATTCCAGCCTCTCACATGATTTGTTGTCAAAAATAGAACAAATCTGTCGTGACAGCAAATTTTTGATGTTGTCTACGCAATTCACTGTGTCGGCCAATTGACTGAATGTGAGTGCACGCTTCCATTGAGATAACCACATTCTTTACACTCTGTGGGCATTGCTGCCGAGGCTGCGTATCAGCCTTCTCCCTGATTGACGTCGAAGCAGGTTTGCGCCGAGACTCTATACCGAACGGTAGATTTTTGGCGTCTGTCCTGTCTGAGGTCACGTTTTGCTGCGGTTTCGGGTGGAACGTTGTCTTGCGCAAATCGATACGGCAACCGCAAGGCGGGCTGGTCATACTCGAACAATGGATGCCACAAGACCCGCCCCGCATGAGCGCCCCGGTATGAGGGCAGCCATCACGGCCAACGCATTGCCCCGCGATGCCGACCGCCGAGGAGACGCCACATGACGATCCAGAACCGCGAACCGGTCCACTACCTCGCAGGCGAAATGCCGCTGCACCGGTATTGCGCCCACCATGCGCAGCAGACGCCTGAACGTATCGCCCTGCTCTGGTACGGGCGTACGATCTGCTGGCGCGAGCTGGACCAGCTTGCGACGCGGCTGGCGGTGCAGTTGCAGCGGTTGGGCGTGACGCGCGGCGACCGCGTGGCGCTTTTCCTGCAGAACTGTCCGCAGGCCATCCTGGCGCATCTGGCCACCGCCAAGCTGGGCGGCATCGTTGTGCCGTGTGGGCCGCTGTCGCGTCAGCATGAGTTGCGCGACCAGCTGGCCGATTCCGGCGCGAAGATCCTGGTGGCTGCGGCAGACTTGATGCCGATTGTCGAGGCTGCGCGGCCGGGTACGTCGGTTTCCACCGTCATCACGACGCGCTATGCCGATCTGCAGCCGTCGCAGCCGGCATGCCGCAAGGCGCTGGCTGTGCCGCCCGAACTGATCGCGGCAGATGCCTCGTCCGCGCCGCCGCTCAAGAACAAGCCCGGCGCCGCGCAGCTCGACCTGATGCAGCTGCTGGCTGAGCCCGTGGACGTGGCCGAGCGCAATGCCGTGACCGCCATCCAGGTCGATCTGGACGAGGTGGCCCTGATGATCTACACGTCGGGCACCACCGGCCGGCCGAAGGGCGCGATGCTCACGCACCGCAACGCGTTGTACAAGACCGCCGTGACGGCGCAGGTGAGCGGCGTTCAGGCATCCGACGTGCTGCTGGCAGTGGCGCCGCTGTCGCATATCGCCGGCATGCTGATGGGCATGAACGTGATGCTGTATTCGGGCGCGACCACCATCCTGCTCTATCGCTTCGACCCGCTGGCTGTGCTGCAGGCCATCGACCGCTACCGCGTCACGCGCTGGTACAGCATGACGCCGATGAACCTCGCGGTGATGGCGCACCCGGATGCCGCGCAGTACCGCATGGAATCGCTGGTGGCCAATCCGTGCACGAGCTTTGGCGTGACGCTCACCGAGGCGATTGCCGAGCAGTGGCGCGCCTTTGCCGGCCGGCAGTGCAGCATCTACGAGGCGGCCTACGGCC
>NZ_JAELUI010000275.1 GCF_016429285.1 Ralstonia sp. ASV6 | reverse complement strand
CTGAGCACGCCGCTCCGGCTTAATTGCTTGAGTGCTTCGCGGCCGGCTGAAACGCCGGGGAGCGATTCTCCATGCCGGCAAGCACCGCCTCACGCTGGTTGGCTGCGCCGATCAGGCGGTCCTGCTCGATCGATTCGGCCAGCAGGATGGCAGCGGTATCGCCGTCCTCCACAACGCGCATCAGGCGCTTGGCTGCCCGGATCGCGTCCGGGCTCTTCTGCGCAATTTCTCGTGCTGCCGCCAGTGCAGCCGCGCGCGGGTCGTCAGCCACCTGGGTTGCCAGACCCAGGGCGCAGGCTTCCTCACCGTTGACGACACGCCCGCTATAGATCAGCTCACGCAGCCGGTCGGGCCGCACGAGGCCACGCGTGAGGGCCATGCCGCCCATGTCGGGCACCAACCCCCATTTGATCTCCATGACGGACATGCGTGTGTCGGCGCGCACGTAGCGAACGTCTGCGCCCAGTGCAATCTGCAGCCCACCGCCGTAAGCGACGCCATGCACTGCCGCCAGCACCGGTACCGGCAGATCGCGCCAGACCGTGCAGGCGTACTGCGGCAGGTTGGCCGATCCATGCGTGCGTCGGGCTAACCGGCCGGCGCTGATGTCTGAGCTGCTTTCGCCCTTGCCGAGGCTTGCCATGCTGCCCATGTCCAGCCCGGCGCAGAACGCGCGACCTTCACCAGACAGCACCACGGCGCGCAAGTCTGGTTCATTCATCAGGCGTTCACCGGTTGCGACCAGGGCCTCAAACATGGCCGGGTCGATGGCGTTCATCTTCTCGGGCCGGTTGAGCCGGACTTCGGCCACGCCGGCCTCGATGCTGAGCAGGATGCGTTCTGTCATGTGGCGCTTTCGTGTGCGAGATAAGCGTTGAAATTATTCGGAGTCGATGATCAATGCGTCGCGCTTGTCCTTAACCTGCGCCCAGCGCGCATGGTCGGGCAGTGGCGGCTCGACCGCGGTCAGACGCGGCCAATCTGCGCGGCGCGAGAGCTGCGCATTCAGTGCAATGAAGTCCTGCTGATCGGCCGGCACCTCGGCGGCGGGGTAGATCGCCCCCACCGGGCACTCCGGTACGCAGATCGAGCAGTCGATGCATTCATCCGGATCAATTACCAGAAAGTTCGGGCCGGCGTGGAAGCAGTCCATCGGGCAGACGGCAACACAGTCCGTGTATTTGCACTGGATGCAGGATTCGGTGACGACGTACGGCATAGCAAAGCGAGGTGTTCAACACCTGTTCAAAAAACGTTCGAAATTATGCAGCATCAACCCGAACCGTGGCGGGCGTCGGACTCAATGTGACCTGTCGGTACTGCCTGTTGTCAACTCGGATGGCGCGCCGAGCCCTTCGGTCTCTTCGGTGTCCATTGACGGCCCACCAAACTGCAGCGCCGCAAGACGTGCATAAAGCGGAGAACTCTGCAAAAGCTCAGCATGGCGGCCTTGCGCAACGATGCGGCCTTGCTCAAGCACAACGATCCGGTCAGCTTGCTGCACGGTGGCAAGGCGGTGCGCGATCACCAGCGTGGTGCGGTTTCGCGCGGCATTGTTCAGGGCGGTCTGCACCAGCCGCTCGCTTGCGGCATCGAGCGCGCTGGTGGCCTCATCCAGGAGCAGGATGGGCGGGTCTTTGAGAATGGCCCTTGCAATGGCGATTCGCTGGCGCTGCCCTCCCGACAGCCTGACGCCACGCTCGCCCAGCAACGTGTCGTAGCCTTGTGGCAGCTCGTTGATGAAGCCTGCAGCGGCGGCCATTTCGGCCGCACGTTGTACTTGCGCGAGCGTTGCTTCGGGCGTGCCATAGCGGATGTTGTCGAGCACACTCCCTGAGAAGATCACCGATTCTTGCAGCACGACACCAATGGCCTGCCGCAGCGCCGCGAGTGAGACTTGCCGTGTTGGGACGCCGCTGATCAGGATGCTTCCGGACTGCGGCTCGTAGAAGCGCAGCAGAAGCTGAAACAGCGTTGTCTTGCCCGCACCGGAAGGCCCTACCAGTGCAACGTGCTCCCCGGGGGCAACATCGAGCGTGAAGTGGGAGAGTACAGCAGTACCCGGACGTGACGGATAGGAGAAGGTGACATTGTCGAAGCGGATGCCCTCGGCATGCGCGGGCAGCGCCACGGGCGTATCTGGCTCCGCAATGGGGGAGCGGGTTGCCAGCAGTTGCAGAAGACGCTCTGTGGCGCCAGCGGCTCTCTGCAGGTCTCCCCACACTTCTGCAATTGCGCCGACGGCGCCCGCTGTGAACACCGCGTAGAGGATGAACTGGGACAGTTGGCCCGCCGTCATCTCTCCGGCCAGCACGGCCTTGGCACCAAGCCAGAGCACAAACACGATCGCGGCAAACACAAAGATGATGACCACGGCGGTCAATTGCGCGCGGGCACGAATACGTGTGAGCGCGGTGTCAAACGCCGTTTCCACGGCCGTACCGAAACGCCTCGCCTCTTGCGCTTCCTGCGTGTATGACTGCACGGTCGGCATGGCATTGAGCACTTCGCCGGCCAGCGCGCTCGCGCTTGCCACCTTGTCCTGGCTGTCACGCGAGAGCCGCCGCACGCGACGCCCAAAGATGACGATGGGCGCGACCACTACGATCAGCGTGGCGATGATGTAGCCGGAGAGCACTGGGCTCGTCACGACCAGCATCACCACCCCGCCGACCGTCAGCAGTGTGTTGCGCAACCCGAGTGACAGGCTGGTCCCCACCACGGTCTGGATCAACGTCGTGTCGGTTGTGAGCCGCGACAGCACCTCGCCTGTTTGTGTCGTCTCGAAAAACTCCGGGCTCAAGCTGACGATGTGCCGGTAGACAGCCCGCCGCAGGTCTGCTGTCACCCGCTCCCCCAGCCACGAGACGCAATAGAAACGCAGCGCTGTGGCGCCGGCAAGCACCAGAGAGAGGGCGAACAGGGCGATGAAATAGCGGTCAATGTGCGATCGCTCGCCACTGGCAAATCCGCGGTCAATCAGAAACTTGAACGCCACCGGCAGTGCCAGCGTTGCAACGGCCGCTGTCACCAGTGCCAGGAACGCAATCGCCCAGCGCCGCGCATACGGGCGCAGGAAGGGCATGAGCGCGAAGAGGGGGCTGATACGCGATGGCAGGGGCGCAGCGGAAGGCATGGGAATCGGCAACAGATCAGAAGGCGCCCATTATCTCAGCC
>NZ_JAELUI010000274.1 GCF_016429285.1 Ralstonia sp. ASV6 | reverse complement strand
GTACTGCGTCGGCCGCAACTACGCCGCCCACGCTCGCGAGATGGGTTCCGACCCCGACCGTGAGCCGCCGTTCTTCTTCTGCAAGCCGGCGGATGCCGTGCGCTACATCCCTGATGGCGAGACCGGCCAGTTCGTCTACCCCACCGAGACCCGCGATTGCCACTACGAGATCGAACTCGTGGTTGCCCTCGGTACGGGCGGTCGCGACATTGCCGTGGAAACTGCGGCCAATCACATCTACGGCTACGCCATCGGCCTGGATATGACGCGCCGCGACCTGCAGAACGCTGCCAAGAAGGGTGGCCGTCCGTGGGAAACCGGCAAGGCGTTCGATGGCTCCGCACCCATCGGCCCGATCGTGCCTGCCAAGGATGTCGCCCACCCGGATAAGGGCGCCGTCACGCTGTCGGTCAATGGCCGTGAACACCAGCGCGGGGATTTGTCCGACCTGATCTGGTCGGTGCCGGAAACCATTGCGTATCTGTCCAGGCTGTTCGAGCTTCAGCCCGGCGATTTGATCTATACCGGCACGCCGGAAGGTGTCGGCCCGATCTCGGTGGGCGACCTGATGGTCGGCAAGATCGACGGCGTGGGCGAGCTGCACGTCAAGGTCATCTGAGGCAGAACCATGTCGATCAAGCTGTACAACTACTTCCGCAGTTCGGCGTCGTTTCGTGTGCGCATTGCCCTGGAGGTGAAGGGCCTGCCGTATGACTACGCGCCGGTGCACCTGCTTAAGGGCGAGCAGATGGCGCCCGACTTCGTGAAGCTGAACCCAGATGCACTGGTGCCCGTGCTGTGCGACGGCACCGACGTGCTGAACCAGTCCTTGGCGATTGTCGAGTATCTGGAAGAGACGCATCCCGAGCCCTCGCTGTTGCCGGGCTCGCCCAGCAACCGCGCGCACATCCGTGCGATTGCGCTGGCGATTGCGTGCGAGATCCATCCGCTCAACAACCCGCGCGTGCTCAAGTACCTGAAGAACACGTTCGACGTGGAAGAGGAAGCGCGCAACGACTGGTATCGCCACTGGGTGAAGCTGGGGTTTGCGGCGCTGGAAACGCGCCTGTCGGCGTCGCCGCTCACGGGCGCCTACTGCGTGGGCGACACGCCAACGCTGGCCGACGTGTGCCTCGTGCCGCAGGTGTTCAACGGCAAGCGCTTTGATGTGGCGGTGGAGGAGTATCCGACGCTGGCGCGCATCTTTGAGCACTGCATGGCGCAGGAAGCGTTTCAGCGGGCGGCGCCCATGGCGCAGCCGGATGCGGCTTGATGGACGGGGGCGTTGCCCCCGTTTTTTATTGCCTATCTCAAGGCATGGGGAGGCCTAGGTCTTTGACCTTGTGGGTGGGTAGGTTGCAGCAGTAGTGCGGGCAGGCCGGAACGAATTCGATCTCAACTCTTCCGGGAACGATATGGCCCACCGAGTCTGCCGCCACAACGGCCGGCCCGACGTACACCCGCTCAGGCAGAAAGCCTTGTTGCATCAAAAACTGATGGACGGTTTTCATGCGCTGAGTGGCTAACGTCATGTCTGCGGGTTGCTTTGAATCTGCAAGCCCCATGATCGAGAAATTGCTGTAGTTCGGAAAATGGGCTTTCAGATCGGCCAACTGATCGCTGAGTTGGAATACAACGCTGGCATCTAGCACTGCAGAGTTACGTGGAAACGTGATGTTGAACTGCTGCACCGGGCTACAGGCAAGTGCTGTTGTTGCGCAGAAGGCGATCGAAAGCGCCAGTAACTTGTTGAGAATTGGTGGCATGGCCTGAATCTTCAGAGAATGGGCGTGCCCGGCGTTGGCCGGGCGGTACATTGAAGGCCTGTGCTACGGCGCGTTGATCGACTTAACTCCAGGGCAGCATGGGTTAGGGCACGCCGGCAAAATGGAGATTTCGACACGTCGCCCGTTTTCCACATCGCCTGAGCGATAGACGCCATAGTGCTCGTCCATCGGCACCTGATTGAAGTGCTGAGTTTTCAGGATGGATACGACTGCCTGCAAGCGTGCTTTCGCCAATGAACGCGCGTTGTGCTCGCGTTCCTCGGCCCATCCATTGATTTGAAATAGCTCTTGCCTGGGATATTTGATGCGCTGATCTACCATCCAATTCGCCATGCGGAGTACTTCTGACGTGGATACTGCGGCGGAGTCAGGGGGAAAGTACACATCGAAATTCTGACCTGGCATGCAAGCATATGCAGGGTGGTTACCCAGGAGCAGCAACGCTGCTAGCGTCCGCCTAATCTTCATAGATGACATAGCCTGTGATGCTATCGGCGTTACGGAACGTAATCTCCGGATTGGTTCTTGCGGCCTTTAGAGCTTCTCTCATGAAGTAGACCGGGTCTCCGGTGCTCATGGTGTCGTGGAAGTGCGATACCTCATGGATCAATGTAGAGACTTGTGAGTCCACGTTGTAAGCGAAGTCTCGCAATTCGCAGAAATCCAGATGAATGGCGATGGTGTGTGTTGCCGTATCTGGTGCACATACTTCTGCAACCACCCCGAGTTTTTTCTTTGAGTCTGATACGCAGCCGACGTTTGCCATGGCTGCTTCCGAGTAGCGGACAAAATTGCCCGGAGTCAGTCCGGCCAGTACGTGGCGTATACGGGAAAGCCCGGCTGCTAGATAGTCCCTCGTTGCACTGTCACTATTCCCGAACCACTGGGCGACGCGGGCCTGCGCAGTGGAAGACCATCGTGTTAGTTCTGCTATGCGCTTATCGACAAGCGAAACAGCTTTGTCTCGTCGCTTCATGACCTTCTGAGCGAACTCCTCGTTCGTCATGTTTGGACAAATCAAATCTGGATGATCCTCCAACGTGCTTGGTTCTTCCTCACTGACCTTCTCGTGTGCGTGCTCTTCGTGGGTATATTCGCGCTGCGGCACATAGGCGGGCGCAATCGGCAAGCTCGTTCGTGCAACCTCCTCGCTCGTGAAACTCATCTTCATCGCACGCACGGCATAAAAGACTGGCGGCGGATTACACCCACAAACGTTGATATCCCCACTCAATGCCCACGGCTTGCCGTTGGGCCCGGTGCCGGCATGGCGCGGCCCCTTCGGCGCAATGAACCCTTCTCGCTTGCACGCCGTGCAGTACGTTTTCATGTACAGCGTGGCGATTTGCACGCTGGGTGGCGGGTTGGAGCAGGTGATGCTCGGCAGTCCCTCCACGATTGTTGCGCTACCGGCCCGGTCGCCTCGCGCGAGGAAGTACCGGATCATGTCGCCGATCCTTCAGGCGCGGCTGGCAACCTCTTTCTTTGTGGGGAATACGC
>NZ_JAELUI010000273.1 GCF_016429285.1 Ralstonia sp. ASV6 | reverse complement strand
TCAGTTGCAGGTTGGGCGCGCCCTGCGCCGACAGCGTGGAGATGGTGGCGTCCCATGCATCACCGTCCTTCCCTGGCGTGAGTGCACCGTCGCCGGCCAATGCGAACTTGAAGGGCTGGTTGCGCACATTGCCGTCGGCATCGGCGCGAAAGCGGTGCGCACGACGCGTGCCTTCCAGCGTGGCGCGCACCTCGCGCAACGACACGCTCGGGGCCGTCACACGCTGCGCGGTCAGCTCGAACTGGAGCGGACCATCCACCCCATCGCGCATCTGCGCACGGCCGTTCGCCAGTTCGATCTTGTTGCCCTGATAGACAAGTTGCTGCGCGCGGAAAGTGGCATCCACCTGCGGGCGCTTGATCGTGCCGGACACGTCGCCAGACAACGTCAGCGCCCCGCTCACGCCAAGTTGCAGGCGCGCAAGTTGCGGCGCGTCGACTTCCACATGCAGGCGGTCGCCCGCCGCACCAAAGCTGCCGCGCAGGCTGGCCTTGTTGCCTGCGACATCCAGCTTGGCATCGCTCGGCAGCAGACGCTCACCACGCAGGTGGACGCTGCCGTCGCCCGTCATCGGCAAGCCGGCGTAGTCGCTGTCACGCACGGCAAACTTGATCGCTGCATCAATCGGCTCACCCAGCGCGCCACGCGCGTCGAAGGTGGCGTTGATCCGGCCCTTGGCCACCTTGACCAGCCGCGACGGGTCAAACTCTGCAAGGTCGCCCTTGAAGGCAAAGGACTGCGCTTCGTCGTGTTTGAGCGTGCCCGCCAAGTTCAATCGCGAGCGACCCAGCGACACCTGCGCACTCTCCACCGCGACCTGCGCCGCGTCGAGTACCGCCTTGGCCTGCGCACGCATGTCACCGCCAGCAAGATCAAGCGCCACGTGTTGCGTACCGCCCGCAAAGTCTACGGTGATGGGGCCGGCGAGCTTCGTCTTCTCCAGCGATGCATGTATTGCCTGCAGGTCCAACTGACGCACATCGACACGCAACGTGCCGTGGCCCTTCTTCACATCTGCACCGCCGGTCAACTGCGCACCGCCCAGCAGGCGCAGATCCAGGCCGGTGAGTTGCTGATCGTCCTCGTTCAGCCGCACCTGCGCACGCAGCGATTGCAGCGGGAGTTTCTGCTTGTCGAGCGTGCCGGCTTGCGCGTTGTCGATCTGCACGGGGCCGGCGACCGTCAGCGTCTTGGCTTTCTCGTCAGGGCGCAGATCGGCATGGATGGTGAGCGACGCTTCCGGCGCGCCCGGCGCAAACGCACGCGGGTTCACATGATCGGCCGACACCACGGCGCGTAACAGGGGCAGTGCCCCGAACGGCGTGGCGTCGATCTGCGCCTGCGCGGTCAGCTTGGCACCGGTGCCGGTCGCATCGATGTGCAGCGCCTCCAGCGAGCCCGAAAGCTGTGCCGACACCGACGCATCCTGCTTCTGCCCACTCGTTTCGAACTGCGTGGCCAGCGTGGCCGCCCCGGTGAGCGGGTACGGCCGCGTGCCCGTCATGCGCAGCGTGGCCACCAGCTTGCCGGCAGGCGTTTCCATACCGTCGAGCAGCACGTTGTGATGCGTGCCATCGGTGTGCAGGCTGCCGGCAATCGACTTGAGTTCAGTGGTCGACGTGCCCTCGCGGATGGCAAGGCGGTCCACAGCCAAGCGATCCACATCGAGCGCCAGTGGCAACACCAATGAAGCAGGTGGCCCGCTCGGCGGCGATGGCGGCGTCGGGTGCAGGATCACCTCGACACTGCCTGCTGTGAGATACGCGAAGCGCGCATGCCACGGCCCGCGCGTGATGGTCCAGCGGCCCTCCACATGGTCGATGCGCACTTCGGTACTGCCCGCACGCACATGCAGGTCACGCAGCGACAGCCCCTCGCGCACCGAGCCGCCGGCCAGCTTGCCCGACACATGGTCGTGGCCGAAGCGCGTGACAAGCGACCACAACTGCGCCGTGCCCGTGGGCGAGTGGATGGCCCAAACCAGCCAAGCGGCAACACCAAGCACGACCACCAGGACAAGCGCCACAAGACCACCCAGCCACTTCAGCAAGCGGCGGCCCATACGCCTGTTTGGACGCTTGGGCGACGGTGTCTCGGGTTGAACGGATTCAGGCGTTTGCGTTTCGGTCATGGCGGCGCTCAAAACGCGATGCCCAGCGATACGCTCGGCCGGAATTGCTTTTGCTGGATACCGTAGGCCAAGTCGAGCTGGATCGGCCCGACCGGGCTCTTCCAGCGCACGCCCACGCCCACGCCGTTGTACCAGCGGCGCTCCGACCAGTTGTCGGTGGCGGTGCCGGTGTCCCAGAACACGGCGCCGCCCCACTGCGGCAGGAACCAGCGCTGGTATTCCAGCCCGCCCGTCGCGAGGAACTTCGTCGGCAGCGTGCTGCCGTTGACCTCGTTGCCGATACTCTGGAAGTCGTAGCCGCGCACCGACTGCGTACCGCCCGTGCGAAAGCGCAGCGTGGCCGGCACACCATCACCCGCCCCACTGGTAATGACGGCGCCCAATTCTGCCCGCGCAACAAAAATGTCGCGCTGCCCGACCGGCACGAACTGGCGAATGCGGCTATACGAGCGCACAAACGTTTGGTCCGTCAGGAAACCCTTGACCGCCGCGCCGATCTGCGTGGTGATGATGTTGCCCCGACGCGGGAACAGCGGATCGTCCACGTCGCGGCGCGTCCACGCGAAGCCGGGCACCAGCGCCTTGCTCAACTGGCGCTCGGCGCCTTCGGGACGCAGGTCGTCATAGTAGAAGTCGATGGTGAACGAGGTTTCGTAGATGCCGCGTACGCGCGTCTGCTTGAAGCCGGAGCGATAGCTGCGCGTCTCGGTGCCCGAGGTGTCGGTGCGGTCCATGCTGCTGTAGAGGCTGTTGACGTACTGTTTCTCGTCGGGCGGCAGGGTCACGCCGGCAAACAGATATTGCCGGCGCTGCTCGATGCGCGCCTGAGTGTCGAGCACCCACGCCTTGCTGAACAGGTTCAGATACTGGTAGCGCCCTTCCACCGAAGCGCCCGTGTCCGTGCCATAGCCAACGCCGCTGGTGAGGCGATTGGGCGGATACTCGCGCACCCGCACACGCACCGGCGCGTTGACCGGGTCCTTCGGCTCGTCGCCCAGATCAACAATGGCGTTGGCAAAGTACGGCTGGCCCTGAATGGCCGCCTGCAATGCCTGCAGGCGGTCTGCCGAGTAGTCCTCGCCCACGCGCAGCGGGTTGACGTTGGTGATGATGCTGAGCGGGTAGCGCGTCAGGCCCTGCACATCCAGCGGGCCCAGCGTGTAGGCCGGGCCGCTGTCATAGGAAACGGACA
>NZ_JAELUI010000272.1 GCF_016429285.1 Ralstonia sp. ASV6 | reverse complement strand
GAGCTGCACCGTGCGCTCACGGCCGGTGATGCGGAACATCGTGGTGTTGTCATCAACTTGCTGGATCAGAAGCTCGACAATCTGAACCCGGATTTTCTGTCGTACACGCTGTCGAAAGCGGCGCTGTCGACGGCCACCATGCAGCTCGCGCAGGCACTCGCGCCCGCGCTGCGCGTGGTGGGCGTGGCCCCGGGCATCACGATGGTGTCGGGCGATCAGTCGCAAGGCGGGTTTGCGCGCGCACACCAGATGACGCCGCTGGGCCAGTCGTCCACGCCGGAAGACATTGCCGAGGCGGTGTGCTACCTCGCCACCGCCCGCGCCGTGACCGGCACCACGCTGTTCGTCGACGGCGGCCAGCACCTGATGCCACTGGCCCGCGACGTGATGTTCCTGACCGAATAATTTTTTCCCCGGACGCTCCCCATGCTTTCCCTGCTATCCCACCCGCGCCTGTCGAATTGCCGCCGCATGTTTCTGCGCGACTACGAGGTGCAGATCAACATCGGCGTGCACGACTTCGAGAAGAAGGGCGAGCAGCGCGTCCTGATCAACATCGAGTTGTACGTGCCGCTGGAATACTCGTCGCCCACGCAGGACAAACTGCACGAAGTGGTCGACTACGACTTCATGCGCGACACTGTGGCGCGCCGCATGGCACAAGGTCACATCCATCTGCAGGAAACGCTGTGCGATGACGTGCTGACAGCCATGCTCAAGCACCCGCACGTGCTGGCCGCACGGGTGTCGACGGAAAAGCCGGATGTCTATCCGGATTGCGAGTCGGTGGGTGTCGAGGTCTTCCGCATCAAAGACTAAGCGGCACTCGCATATTCACGGCGCTGCGCGTGCAACGCGCCCGCGACGCTGCCCAGCAGGTCGAGCGCCAGGTGCGCCGTGATCCCGTCCTTGTCGTGGCGCGGGTTGTATTCCACCAGTTCAAACGCCGCAAAGCGCGCATCGCGCGCACAGGCGGCGAGCGCTTGCGTCATGCCCTGGGCGGTGAGCCCGTCCGTTTCGGGCGAGCCCACACCCGGCGCGACGGCGGGGTCGAAGGCGTCCAGATCCAGCGTGACGCCAAAAGCCGCCGTGCCTGACGTGACCAGGCGGATGGCATCTGCCATCACAGCGCGCAAGCCGTTGCGTGCGACCTCTGCGGCATCAATCACACGTACACCCAGCAGATCGAGCAACGTGCGTTCGGCCGGCTCGTAGCTGCGCGCACCAATCACCACCACATGCTGCGGCAGCAGCTTGGGCGCGGCGTCGCGCACCTGCGTGAGCGCTGGTGCGCCGTGGCCGAGCAGCGTTGCCAGCGGCATGCCGTGGATCGCGCCCGAGTCGCTCGTCTGCGGGGTATGGCTGTCGAGGTGGGCGTCGATCCAGATCAGGCCCAGTGCGCCATCCTGCCCTTTCGAGCGCAACGCATTCGCCACGCCTGACCACGTGCCGATCGCGCATGAGTGATCGCCGCCGATGACGACCGGCACATGCCCCGCGTGCACGCTGTGCGCCGTCGCATCGGCCAGCGCACGTGAGAACCCTGCCACACCCGGCAGCGCCGCCAGCCGCGCAGACCGGTTGTGCCCGGCCGACGTTGCCAGCTCGATGTCGTGAACCAGTCCACCGTGCGTATCCGGCGTCTGCAACCGCGCCAGCGCGCCGGCCTGCAGCAGCGCACGCGGGCCGTCCTTGCAGCCGTCGTCTTGCGCTCCGCAGCCGATGGCCGCGCCGATCAGGTCAATGATGGTCATGTGCTGCTCCCCTTGATGCATTGCGTTGTTGCTCATGCCGCTTTGCGGCGCGGCCAGTCGGCCAGCGTGCGGCGGATCACGTCGCGCGCCAGCTCCAGCTCGGCCTGGCCGATCACCAGCGGCGGCGTCAGGCGGATGACGTTGCCGTAGGTGTCCTTGGACAGCACGCCATGCTCAGCCAGCGCCGCGACAAAATCGTGTGCTTCGATGTCGGCATCGAGTTGCAGGCCAATCATCAGACCGCGGCCGCGTACTTGGCGCACACCATGCCCGACCAACGTCTTCAGCTCGGCGATGAAGGCGTCACCCAGACGCGCCGCGCGCTGCGGCAGTTCTTCTTCGATCAGCAAGGCGAGTGCCGCGCGGCCGATGTGCGCTGCCAGCGGGTTGCCACCGAAGGTCGAACCGTGGTCACCCGGCTGGAACACCCCGATGACCGACTCGCGCCCGGCAATGGCCGACACCGGCACCATGCCGCCGCCCAATGCCTTGCCCAGCACCACCAGATCGGCATCCACGCCTTCGTGCCAGCTCGCCAGAACATCGCCGGTGCGGCCCAGGCCGGTTTGCACTTCATCGCAGACCAGCAACACGCTGTGCTGCGTTGCCAGCTCGCGTGCCAGTTTCAGGTAACCCGGTGGTGGCACCACGATGCCGCCCTCGCCCTGCACGGGCTCCATCAGGATCGCGCCCGTGTTGGGGCCGATTGCCGCGCGCAGCGCATCGGCATCGCCAAACGGAATGCGCCGGAAGCCTGCTGCGAACGGCCCGAACCCGTAGCGGTACTGATCGTGCGACGAGAAGCCGACGATGGTGGTCGTGCGGCCATGGAAGTTGTTCTCAAACACGATGATCTCCGCCACCTCGGGCGGTAGACCCTTCACGTCGCGCGCCCATTTGCGGGCGGCCTTGATGGCGGTTTCCACCGCCTCGGCACCAGTGTTCATCGGCAGCGCGCGGTCCATGCGGGTGATGCGGCACACGTCTGCCAGGAAGGGGCCAAGTTCCGTGTTGTGGAAGGCACGCGAGGTGAGCGTCAGGCGGCCGGCCTGTTCAACCAACGCAGCCACGAGTTTGGGGTGCGAATGTCCGAAGCTGACGGCTGAGTAGGCGGACATCATGTCGAGGTAGCGGCGGCCGCTGGTGTCGATCAGCCAGACACCTTCCCCACGTTCCAGCATGACCGGCAGGGGCGCATAGTTGTGCGCGCCATAGCGCTCTTCGAGGGCATAGCTCGGATGTTGCAGTGCGGTCGTCATGATGGCCTCCGGGCGCGTTGGTCGTTCACTTGCGGCGAATTCTGCGATCTGACAAACTCAAAATCAAATCGAATGTTTTTGGTTTTTCGATCCAAAAATTTGATAGGTTGATGCGTCACTTTTTACGGTTGCGCCGTCTTCTCCATGTCGCACTCTCCGCTGCGGTATCTGCATAGCTTTCTGACTGTCGCCAACGAGGGCAGCTTCGTGCGTGCGGCTGACCGCCTGGCTGTGTCGCAGCCGGCACTGTCGTACCAGATGCGGCAACTGGAGCAATGGCTGGGCGTACCCCTGTTCGAGCGCTCGGGGCGCAAGCTCGTGCTCACGCGGGCCGGTGC
>NZ_JAELUI010000271.1 GCF_016429285.1 Ralstonia sp. ASV6 | reverse complement strand
GCGTATGCCAAGCGCGGCTCATGCCGTCCTCCCTTCCTTGCGCAGTTCACGCGCCAGGCCCTGGCGCAGATGCTCGGCGGTGAGTTGCGCGTGCCCGTGGCGCTCGGCCAGCAGCACCGCAAAGCGCACCACGTTCACCATGGCGCCGCCTGACAGTTCGTGCTGCTCCGCCAGCGCCAACAGGTCGATAGTGCTGGCCAGCCGCTCGGGCCGGCACAGCAGGCTGCGCCACAGCCGCAGGCGCTGGGCCGCGTCGGGCATCGGGAAATAGATCATGGATTGAAAGCGCCGAGAGAAGGCGTCGTCGATATTGCCGCGCAGGTTGCTGGCGAGGATCACCATGCCGGGAAAGTCCTCCACGCGCTGCAGCAGGTAGGCCACTTCCTGATTGGCGTACCGGTCGTTGCTGTTGTTGGTGGCCGAGCGCTTGCCGAACAGCGCGTCCGCCTCGTCGAAGAAGAGAATCCAGCGCCGGCTCTGCGCCTGGTCGAACACGCGCGCAAGATTCTTCTCCGTTTCACCGATGTACTTGGAGACCACCATCGACAGGTCGATGCGGTACACATCCATGCCGATGCCCTGGCCGAGCAGCGTTGCCGTCAGCGTCTTGCCGGTGCCTGGCGGCCCGTAGAACAGGCAGCGGTAGCCTGGCCGGACCGCCTTGTCGAGCCCCCAGTCTTCCATCAGCTCCGGGCCCACGCGCAGCCAGGACTGCACAATCGCGATTTCGTCCATGACCTCGGGGGCTAAGATCAGGTCGTCCCATCCGAGTGCCGAGCTGATGCGCTTGGCCGGGAACTGCGCGTTGTAGTCGGGCTTGTGCCAGACGCCGGTCTGGAGCCGTTGCAGCGCTTCTGCGCTGACCTGCAGGTTTCCCGAGAGTTGCGGCTCACCGCCGACTTCACCATCCAGTTGCACAAGGCCGCCACGCGCAAAGGCGTGCTGCGCGTCGAACAGTTCCAGAACTGCGATGCGAGCCGCCAGGTCGTCGCCCGCCACCAGAAAGACGGCGGTCTCGCCGGTGGGGAGGAAACCGCCGTGGCGGACCGCCTTGCCGCCGCCGAATTCGCTGAAACCGCGGTCAAAATTGCGGTTCTTGACGAAGAAGAGGTCCAGCGCAGCCGGGCGCAGGTGTGGCGCACAGGCCAGCGCAAGCACCAGCCGCTCGCGCGGTCCGAGCGCATATTGCGTGACAACCTCAGCCAACGCGCTGGCCTCGGGCAGCACAGGCGGTGGCGGCATGGTGGCTACCGTGCTGTCGTGGTCGAAGTGCTGCTTGAAGCGCAGGTCCAGCATGACCTCCAGCCAATCCAGCTCGCGCTGCAGCGCCTTGGCGTGCACAGCAATGGAAGCTGCCCTAGCGCCAGTCGACATACAGCACCTCCTCCATCCAGGGCAGCTTGATCGTGGCGTAGGACCATGGCAGTCGATCAAGCAACATGTCGAACGGCCCCGGCCTTACTGCGAGCCGCCAATGCGCGCCGGCTTGGGCCGTCTCGCGCTGCAGCCGTCCCTCACGGCGCAGGAAGGTCTCCCGCAGCCCGGCCATCGAGGTACGGCCGAGCGCGGTCCAGTGTGCAATCACCGCCTGCAAGAGGCTGTCGAGCAATGCTCGCGTGTCGTGATCCAGCCCCGGCTCGTCCGTGAGCGGCTGTGCCAGCTGCATGCCGCACAGCAGCTTGGGCAGCACCCACTCTGGCTCGCTCCCCGCCTCGTTGCCGTCGACGAGGTAAGCCAGGCAGCGCACCGCACGAGATTGCGACGCGGCATCGCGCAAGTGCGGACCATCGCGCAGGTCAAGCATGTCGAACAGGCGCTGGGTGTAGTTGGCCAGCAGCACAAGGCCCGCGTTGCCGATGTAGTGGCTGTCAGCGGCGGCAGGGTCGGGGGGCACTGGCCGTGAGACCGGTAAGGGTGGTGCGGTGCGCGCGCCGAATGGAGCGGCGGGCGGCGGCATTTGCGGTGGCGTGCGTGGCGAAACTGCATGGCCGGTTGGTATGCCGGGGCCAGTCTGCTCGGACGACGTCGCCCGCGGCGGCGCCATCTGTTGCCTGACAGCGGGGCCGGATACCTTGTCCGGGTTGGCTTGTGTGTGCGCTGATCTCGGTGGCGCCTGCAGTGCCGTGTGCGCGACAGCTGATGCGACGGTGCCGGTGCCGGCCGACTCCAGTATCTGGCGCGCTTCCCATTGCTCTGCGGCATCCGGAGGCTGGCGCAGCATCTGAGCGTCAAGGCACATCGTCGTGCGGTGCGAACGCGATGCGACGGGCGCACGTACGGCATCAGCGCTGGAGACAACCCGCTCTGGATGTCCGCTCACATCGAGCGCCTGCGCAAGACGTGCCCGCCAATGCTCAAATGACATCGCAGCGTTACCACGTGCGACGTGGTCTTCCCGATACAGGTGCATCGCATAGCGGCGCACCAGTAGCGGTGCCGATGCAGGCAGGCCAGACAGCAGCAGATGATCGACAAGAAACGCCCAATGGCTGTCAGCACGCACGCTCGCCGGCAAGTCCGGCAGCAGGTGCGCGTGGGCAATCCGCAGCATGCGACTGCTCCTGCGCAGCGTGGCGATGTCGGCGGGAAACAGCATCGCGAGCAGCGTCCAGCGTTCTGTGGGGCGTGTTGCTGCAAGCCACTCGCTGCAGACGGCCGCGTCCGCAAGCCAGCCCGCCACCTGACGCTGGACAGTCCACGCGAGCGGTGCGGGGGATTGAGCGGGCAACGCCAGGATGCGGGCCAGCCTGGCCACCGGTGATGACAGCGCGGCGACCTCGGCAAACGCCTTCCAGTCCTGCCGCTGTGGCGACGTTGATTCGCTCGGCAGACGCCCGGTAGGCGTGCGCGATAGGTCGACGCGATGCGTTCGTACCAGCCGCGCAGCGGGCAACCACGGCGCGGCGCGACGCATACCGTTGCCGAGCGTGATATGCCCTGTTCGGGCGGATTGGCACTGAACATTGGCCAGTCCTCGCATTGCCGCTGCGGTGCTGGCGAAGCGCATCGGTTGCTTCCGGTGCAACGCACGCGCATAGCGAAGTGCCAGCGCGCGCCATGCCGGTGCGCCGCCGGCAACGGCCTGGGCGTACAGGTGCGCGTGCAGCACAGCGCGCTCAGCGGCCGGTAATGCTGGGAGCACGCCGGCCAGCGCATCGGCAAGCCATCGCGCCGACGTTGCTGGCTGCATTGGCACCGCTGTGGAAACGGCATTGCCTACGCTGGCGCTGTCCGCTGCTCCCGCAGGCGAGGAACCACGCGGGGACGGTGTAACGGCGCGCGTTCTGTGGCGGATGCCACCCGCTCTCCCCTCGCCCGCTTGCGAGCGACGTGAAACTGCCGTAGGTGAATCCGGCCGTGGTTCCAGCGTCCGCATCGTTCGGGCG
>NZ_JAELUI010000270.1 GCF_016429285.1 Ralstonia sp. ASV6 | reverse complement strand
CACGCTCCACTCCATCTCAGCGCCCGCAATCAGCAGGCTGGCCAGGCGGCCGAGCCACGGCTGATGGCCGACCAGCAGCAAGTTCGTGCTCGAAGGCCAGTCGATTGCCGCAAGGATGGTGCTGACGTCTGCTCCCGGGGCGATATCGGGCAGTGTCTGGAAATGCTCGGTGAGGGCGCGCGCAGTCTGCTGCGTACGCACAGCGGGGCTGACCAGCACGCGCGTATCTTCCGGCAGGCGGGGGCGCAGCCAGGCGGCCATTTTCTCGGCCTGCTTTTCGCCGCGCTTGGTCAGTTCACGCTGGAGGTCGGTGCTGCGCTGGATGCGCAAGGATGCGGCCACGTCTTCGGCTTCGGCGTGGCGCCACAGGATGAGATTCATGGAGCGGTTCTGCTGGTAGTGCAATAAGGCGCTGATGCAGCGTTTATATCACTACCGTATGACGCCATCTGCCGCCCAAACAAAAACGGCTTACGCGATGAACGTAAGCCGTTTTTGTTGACTGCCAAATTTTGGTCGGAGCGGAGAGATTCGAACTCCCGACCCACTGGTCCCAAACCAGTTGCGCTACCAGGCTGCGCTACGCTCCGGAATCGGCGATTTTACCGCTTTCACAACAGATCGGTCAAATCATTGTTCGAACGATCAATCCGAGGGCGACCACACCGGCAAATGCCGCGAACCCCTGCTGCAGTGCTGGCCCCGCCAGATGCTTAGCGAAGCGGCGTCCGGCCAGCATGCCGGTCAGCGCGCCCGCGGCAAATGGCAGCGCGATGTGCCAGTCGACATGGCCGCCAATGGCCGAAGCCACCACGCCGCCGGTGGATACCAGTGCAATCACCGCTAGCGATGTGGCGACGATCGTCTGCATCGGCAGGTCGGTCGCACGGCGCAAGGCCGGCACAATAACGAAGCCGCCGCCAACGCCCAGCAACCCAGACAGGAACCCTGCGCCCACGCCTGATGCGGCCAATGCCCGCGCGCACGGCAGCGTCCAGACCAGCTTGGCCGTTGTGGTGTCGAGATGGCAGGGTGGTGCTGCGCGCCGTGGCGTGTCTGTCGCGGGCGTCCCGCCGCGGGCCTGACGGAACATGCGTACCGCCACATAGGCGAGCACGACGGCGAACAGCAGCGTCAACGGCGTATTCGGCACACGATGCGCCACCCAGATGCCAAATGGCGACACCACCACGCCGCACAGCGCCATCAGCCCGGCCGCCTTGTAGCGGACCTTGCCTTCTCGCAGGCCGAGCATCGCCCCCAGCCCCGCCGACAAGCCCACCGCCAGTAGCGCGATCGGCGCAGCTTCAGGCACCGACAGGTGCAGCCCAAAGATCAGCAGCGGCACCGCGACGATGGCACCGCCCGCACCCGTGAGCGCAAGGATGAGCCCAACCACCGAGCCCAGGCCTGCGCTGATGATCCAGCCGATTTCTACCGGAGACATGCTTAGCGTCCTGAGGGCGTGGTCGGCCGTGCCAGCCATTCGCGGCCCTTGAGCAGCGCATTCCAGTACAGCCAGGGCAGCAGCGTCTTCTTGAGCCACCAGGCAGACTTGCGCGCCACCGTCGGCAGCAGCGGGAACGTTGGCAGCAGTTTGCCGCCGTAGCCGAACTCGGCCAGTACGACCTTGCCGCGTTCAACGGTGAGCGGGCAGGCGCCGTAGCCGTCGTAGCGCGTGGGCAATGTTTGACCTTCGCGATGGGCGAGCAGGTTCTCGGCAACAACCACGATCTGCTTGCGTGCTGCGGCTGCCGTCTTGGCGTTGGGCGTGGAGCTGGCGTCGCCGAGCGAGAACACATCGGCGTGGCGCACATGCTGCAGCGTAGCGGGGTCGACCTCGCACCAGCCGGCGGCATCGCCCAGGCCGCTTTCGGCAATGAAGGCCGGCGGCACCTGCGGCGGCACCACGTGCAGCATGTCGAATGGCTTGGCGGTGCGCACGACTTCGCCATCGGCGTTCTTGTGCTCGAACCAGGCCATGCGTGCGGGGCCATCGACTGCCACCAGCGTGGAGCCGAATGCCAGCTTGGCGCGATAGCGCTCTACATAGCGCATCAAGGGCGGTACGAAGGCTTCGACGCCGAACAGTGCCGCCCCGGCCAGGTTGAACTCTACGTTGACGCGATCGAGCACACCTGTGCGCTGCCAGTGGTCGCACGCAAGGTACATCGCCTTTTGCGGTGCGCCCGCGCATTTGATCGGCATGGCGGGCTGCGTGAAGAGCGCACGGCCCGAGCGCAGGCTGCGCACCAATGACCACGTGTACGGCGCCAAATCAAACCTATAGTTGGACGTAACGCCGTTCTGGCCGAGCGCCGCTTCCAGGCCTTCGATGCGCTCCCACGCGAGGCGCAGCCCCGGGCAGACGATCAGTTGGCGATAGGTCAGCGTCTGGCCGTTGTCGAGGTGCACACGGTGCGCATCGGCTTCAATGTGCGTGGCTGCTGCGCGAATCCGCTGCACGCCGGCCGGCAGCAACGAATCGGTCTGCCGTGCCGTGGCCTTGGCGTCGAACACGCCGCCACCCACGAGCGTCCATGCCGGCTGGTAGTAGTGCACGTCAGACGGCTCGACGATGGTGATGCCGAGCTGCGGGCGGCGCCGGCGCAGGCTGGCCGCCACGCCAATGCCGGCCGCGCCGCCGCCGAGGATGAGCACATCACAGTCGACGGCAGGCGTGGACGCGGGCAGGGAAGGGGATTCGGTATGCATGCAATTTCAGTTGGGGCTGCCGGGCAAACCGGCTGGTGCTTCGATGAGGGGCGCGGCGTTGGCACATCGCAAGCCGCTGCCATGCAAGGCGATCTATCTGACGCTTTTGAGGACTTTGCCGCAGTACAACGCAGACAGCGTCTGCATGATCTGGATGACCTCGAAGCTGGCCAGCCGGTAGTAGATGTACTTGCCTTCGCGGCGCGTGCTGACGAGGCCTTCATCGCGCAGCACACCCAACTGCTGCGACAGGCTGGGTTGGTGCAGACCGACCAGTGTTTCCAGCTCGCCAACATTGCGCTCGCCCTGCGTGAGTTGGCAGAGCAGCAGCAGGCGGTCCTCATGCGCCATGGCTTTGAGTACCGCGCATGCCTGGGAAGCCGAGTCGCGCAGCATGGAGATGGCCGCTTCAGGTAGCGGCACAACTTGGTTTGGGTCAGTTGTCGGGGCAGTCATCAGGGCGCGGCGCTTCTCGTTCTATTTGGTTCTGTTTGCGCTATTGGCAGACAGAATGTCTGACGATATTATATAAAAATATAGATTGTGTGCGGAAGCCCCCATCATGCAAGCCCAGATCGAACCGTTTTTTGATGCCGACACGTGCACCATGACCTACGTGGTCCACGCTGGGCCCGGTACGCCGTGCGCAGTGATCGACTCGGTACTTGATTACGACCCGAAATCCGGCCGTACGCGCACCAAGTCTGCCGACCGCGTGGCCGCCTTCATCGAGGCG
>NZ_JAELUI010000026.1 GCF_016429285.1 Ralstonia sp. ASV6 | reverse complement strand
GCGCTGGGCGGGGTGTTCTTCAACTTTGTGTTCTGGGGCTTCGGCTTTTTGCGCATGGGCACCACGGGGCTGGTGTCGCAGGCGCATGGCGCGGGGGATGCACAGGCGTTGCGGGCGAGCGTGGTGCGTGCGTTGCTGCTGGCGTTGGCCATCGGGGCGGCGTTGCTGATGCTGCAAGGGCCGGCCATCCGCATCACGCTGGCGCTGCTGGGGGCAAGTGACACCGTCACCCGCATGGCCGAGGTGTATTGCCATGCGCGCATCTGGTCGGCGCCGTTTGCGCTGGCCAACTATGTGGTGCTCGGCACCTTGCTCGGGCGCCAGCAAGTGCGGCGCGCGTTGCTGCTGCAGGTGTTCATCAACGCGGTCAACATGGTGGCGGTGCTGGGCCTAGTGCTGGGGGCGGGCATGGGCGTCGGTGGCATTGGTGCGGCGACAGCGCTGGCGGACATTGCCGGGTTTGCGCTGGGCATGCTGCTGCTGTGGCTGCAGCGGCCGCTGGGTTTGCCGCCGCTCACGCGTGCTGAACTGCTCGCGCGCGATGCCTGGCGCCGGCTGATGGGTTTGAACACCGACATCTTCCTGCGCACGCTGTGTCTGTTGGCCGCTTTCGGCTGGTTTGCCCACGCGGGCGCCAAGCAGGGCGATGTGGTGCTGGCCGCCAACGCGCTGCTGCTCAACTTCCTGACCTTCATGGCCTACGGGCTGGACGGCTTTGCACATGCAGCCGAAGCACTGGTGGGTGCTGCACTGGGCGGGCGTGATCGCCACGCACTGCGTATGGCGATTCGCGTGTCGACACTCTGGTCAGTGCTGGGGGCGGGGTTGTTTGCGGCCGTCTATGCGCTGACGGGCTCAGCCATCATCGGCGTGCTGACCGATCAGCCGGCCGTGCGCGAAGCTGCGCGCCACTATCTGGTGTGGGCGGCGCTGCTGCCCATCGTGTCGGTGTGGGGCTTTCAGTTTGACGGCGTGTTCATCGGCGCCACGCGCACGCGTGAACTGCTGGTGACGATGGCCGTGGCGGCGGCGGCGTTCTGGGGGCTGTCGGTCACGCTGCAGCCGCTGTGGGGCAACCACGGGCTATGGGTGTCAATGCTGGGCTTTATGGCGCTGCGCGGGTTGATGCTGGGTGCGTTGCTGCCGCGCGTGTGGCGGGCGCCGCAGGTGCCGGCGGCCTAGGCAACCTGGCGCGCTACAGTGACTGCGCGCACTCCACCACCAGTAACGCTGTCGCCACGGTCTTCCCCGCATTGGAAATCGCGTGCTGCACGTCCGCCGGGTAGCGCGCGGATTCTCCGTGCCGTACCTTTTTCTCGCTTGAACCGGACTGCACCGTCAGCGTGCCGCTGAGCACCGATAGGTGCTCCTTCGTCCCCACCTCATGCGGTTCTGACGCCAGCACACCGCCCGGCTGGATCGCCAGTTCATACCACTCGAAGCGCGCCGCCAAGTCCACCGGCCCAAGAATCTTCAATTCGCACTTGCCATCCGGGCTTTTGATGACTGGGATGGAGTGAGCCGGAATGACGGTCACGGCTGGCGCCGCATCCGCAGCACCTTCGGGTGAGAGGAAATCCGCCAGCCCCACGCCCAGTGCGGTGGCCAGGCGCCACAGCACGGCCACGGTCGGGTTGGCGAGGTTGCGCTCGACCTGCGAGAGCATCGATTTGGACACGCCGGCACGGCGCGAGAGTTCGTCCAGCGACAGCTTGCGTGCCTGACGCAGCACTTGCAGCTTGGCGCCAACGGCCGGCGGGCCTTCGGCGAGCCCTTCATCAAACGGACGGGTGGCAGGGGCTTGTGCCATCGGATGGTATCTTGTAAATTGAACAAATTATTCGATATATCGAACTTGTTCGATTTATCGATCAACGCAGTCTACAGGAGGAGCACCATGGGGACAACGGCAGGCAATGCTTCGACGGGGGCTTCGATCGATGCCTTCTACGCCAATATCCGCCACGAGCTGGAAGCCATTGAAGCGGCCGGTCTGTACAAGACCGAGCGCATCATCACCTCGCCGCAGGGCAGCGTGATCCACACGGCGGATGGCAAGGAGGTCATCAACCTCTGCGCCAACAACTACCTGGGTTTGTCGTCGCACCCCGAGGTGCTGAAGGCCGCGCACGAGGCACTGGATTCGCACGGCTTTGGCCTCAGCTCCGTGCGCTTCATCTGCGGCACGCAGGATCTGCACAAGACGCTGGAAGCGCGGCTGGCGAAGTTTCTCGGCACGGAAGACACCATCCTCTACGGCTCGGCATTCGATGCCAACGGCGGCTTGTTCGAAACGCTGCTTGGGCCGGAGGATGCCGTGATCAGCGACGAGCTGAACCACGCGTCCATCATCGACGGCATCCGCCTGTGCAAGGCCCGTCGCTATCGCTACAAGCACAACGATCTGGATGACCTGCGCGAACAACTGAAAGCCGCGGATGCAGCCGGCGCGCGCTTCAAGCTGGTCTTTACCGATGGCGTGTTCTCGATGGACGGCACCATTGCGCGGCTCGATGAGATTCGCGCCATCTGCGATGCGTTTGGTGCGCTGCTGGGCATTGATGAATGCCATGCCACGGGTTTCCTGGGCAAGCGCGGGCGCGGCTCGCACGAGCATCGCGGCGTGTTCGGCAAGGTCGACATCATTACCGGCACGCTGGGCAAGGGCCTGGGCGGTGCATCGGGTGGTTTCACCAGCGCGCGCAAGGAAGTGGTGGCGCTGCTGCGCCAGCGCTCGCGGCCGTATCTGTTCTCGAACACCGTGGCACCGGCCATTGTCGGGGCCAGCATCAAGGTGCTCGACTTGCTGGAAGCCGACACCGCGCTGCGCGACAAGCTGGAAGACAGCGCGCTGTATTTCCGCCGCAAAATCGTCGAGCTGGGTTTTGACATCAAACCGGGCGACCACCCCATCGTGCCGATCATGGTGTACGACGCGCCCAAGGCACAGGCGTTGTCCAAGCGCTTGCTGGAGCTGGGCGTGTATGTGATCGGCTTCTTCTACCCGGTGGTGCCCAAGGGGCAGGCGCGCATTCGCGTGCAGATCAGCGCGGTGCATGAGCGCGCACAGCTGGATGCGGCACTCAAGGCGTTCGAGACCGCCGGCAAGGAACTGGGGATCATCTGATGAGCAACACCAGTACTGTGCCGCGCATTCTCATCATCGGCGCCAATGGGCAATTGGGTACGGAGCTGGCGGCGGCGCTGGCCGAGCGTTACGGCACCGGCAACGTGGTGACCAGCGATATGGTGCCCAAGGGCCGCCATCCGCAGATCCGCCACGAAATGCTCGACGTGACCGATCGCGGCCAGTTGCGCGAGATCATCGAGCGCCACGGCATCACACAGATCTATCACCTGGCGGCGGCGCTTTCGGCTGCCGCCGAGCAATCGCCCACGTGGGGCTGGCAGCTCAACATGAACGGCCTGCTGAACGTACTGGAGGCCGCGCGCCAGCACAACATCGAGCGCATCTTTTGGCCGAGTTCGATTGCGGCATTCGGGCCCACCACGCCGCCCGACAACACGCCGCAGAGCACGATCATGGAGCCCAAGACCGTCTACGGCATCTCCAAGCTTGCCGGGGAGGGCTGGTGCCGTTGGTATTTCGAGCACCACGGTATCGACGTGCGCAGCCTGCGCTACCCGGGGCTGATCTCGTACAAGACCGCGCCGGGCGGCGGTACGACCGATTACGCCATCGACATCTTCCACTCCGCCGTGAAGGGCGAGCGCTACACGTGCTTTCTGGAGCGCGACGAGGCGCTGCCCATGATGTACATGCCCGATGCCGTGCGCGCCACCATCGAGCTGATGGAGGCACCGGCCGAGCACATTACCGAGCGCGGCAGCTACAACCTGGCGGGTGTGAGCTTTACGCCGGCAGAACTGGCGGCGGAAATTCGCCGGCATCACCCCTCGTTTGACGTGGCGTACGCGCCGGATTTTCGTCAGGCGATTGCCGCAAGCTGGCCCAATTCGATTGACGATTCTGTGGCCCGGCGCGACTGGGGCTGGAAACCCGAGTTTGGCGTGGCGGAGATGACGGCCGACATGCTGAAGAATCTCGCGCACCTGGCGCATTGAGCACATGCCTGGCAGTCGGCGGAAATAGGGCCGATGTGCAAGGCTGCTCCCGGTATCGGTCGGACAAGTTGTGTCCAACAATGCAGCATGCCCGCCACTTCCTGCCCCCGCCGCATGCCCTGTCCGACGCCGCGCCATCATGACGACCCGCCGCGCGAGCAGCGCACATGGTGGGTGCCGGTGGCGCGCATGTCCGTGGCGGCGGCAGTGGTGGGTGCGATTCCACACACGTCGATTTCATTGCCGTTTGCAGATGGCGCCTGGATGCTGCACGCGGCTGCAGGCCTCATCTTCATGGTGGGCGCCATCGATAGCCTCTTCCTCTTTGCCATGCGCCGCAAACCCTAAGCGGTTACGCATCGGTCATCTCCGCGCTGCCGGCAACGCATGCCCCATGACCCTGTGGCAAGCGGCGCGCACCTCTCACGCTTGGTAAGTTTTAAAACAGGTTGTAAAAACGTTCAGGTGCCGGCCAACGGCACGCGCGTGCATTTGCCACGTGTCCTGCAGTCGTAACCAGTTGGTTACAGAAACAGTGTGCGTACGCGGCGGTGCAGCAAACCATGCTGTGGGCTCACGAGCCTTTGCCACAGCGGGTCTCGATCGTTCTCCAACCGGTCGGTCCTGTGCCAAGAGTGTAAGCAGATGTTGCGTTGCACTGCTCTGGCCCGATGCTTGCTCAATGTCGTGCGGTCACTCTGCGTGAGCAGGCGCTTGGCGCTTGACGCACACAACGCTCTTCCCATAAGCGAATCCGGATCAGTAGCAACGGCATTCGCACTTCGCTTCTCCACTGCAGGCTCTCTTGCATTTGCTGGTGGCAGGGCGCTTCTCGGACGATCCCGGGGTTTCAACGGTCGATGACGCGCGCGTGCATACCTGCCGCGGCAGGCTCGGTACGCGCTCGACCGGAATCGCTTCATCAGAAAACGAGGAAACCATGAAAGCAGTCCTGCTGGAGAACCATCCGTTGCTGCGAGCCGGACTTGCGCAATTGCTCGCGCATCCCCCCCTGGGCCTGGAAGTCGTTGCTCCCGCCCTGCCTGTTGGCGAGCCGCGTGTCGTGCATGCCGTTGATATGAATGCCGACCTGCTTGTCGTTGGCCTGGATGAAGCTGAAGCACCTGTCGACGCCGCTCAACTGCGCGAGGCCATCGCCCGCAGTGAGGCCAGCCGCGTCGTGCTGCTCGCCGCGTGCCTGTCGGCTGAAGAAGCACACGTTGCCATGACATGTGGGGTCGATGCCTATGTTGCCAAATCACAGCCGCCCGAAGTGCTGCTGGCCACGTTGCAGTTGGTGCTGGCGGGTGGGCAGTCGTATCCGGCACTGATGCCGCGCCCGGCTGCCACGGCCGTGACCATGCTTGCGCTCGACGCGTCGGAAGCCGCGCAGCGGTTGAACGTATCGCTGCGCCAGTACGAAGTGCTGGTGCTCCTGTCGCGCGGGCACTCGGTCAAGGGGGTTGGCCGGCTGCTCGGCATTTCGGAAGCCACGGTCAAAACGCACGCATGCACGCTGTATCGCCGCCTGAACGTGCGCAACAAGAGCGAGGCCGTGTACGCCGCGATGCGCCTGGGCATTCCGCTGGAACTGCAAGGTGGTGCCGTAGCGCTGGGTGAAGCCACTGCCGCCGTGCAGGACGCCGCCGCCGTGTTTGTCCAGACTGCCGCCAGCCCGTCGCGCGCGTCTGCGTCCACCTCGATCTCTGCCACGGATGCCGTGATGACGTCGCCCCGCGTTGCGGCGGCCGACCACGGTGCGGAATCGCGGTGGGCTGCCATGACACGCGCCTTTGGTGGCGTGACGCCCGCCAACCCACCACGCACGCCCATGCGTACCGCCAACGGCACAGCCCGCCTGGGTTGAGGCGCTCTGGTCTGCCGGGTCCGATCCCCACATCACGCGGCCGACGCATGCACGCACGTGCGCGGCGCTTAACGGACACCAAAACAACATGAACACCTTCGAGCCAACGCTCTCCGGCCAGCCGTGCGCCAGTACGGCCCCGGCCTGGCACCCGCGCCGGTGTGCGATTGCCGCAGCCACGGTCGTGCTGGTCGGCAGTGCGCCGATGGTTGCGCAGGCTGCAGCCACAACAAGCGAGGCATCGAGCATCGCGACGCGCAATCTGATCAATGCGGAACTCGCTGAGTTGAATGGCAGCACCACGGCAGCTACGGCGCCGACCGGATCGAGCGGCCTGCCGGCTTCGCCCGCCAACGCAAGGCTGGTGGCGCAGGCGCAGCAGCCTGCTCCGGCTGATGCCACCTCCGCGATGCCGGCGGTGCCTGCGCAGGCACCGTCGTTTGCGCCACCGCCGTCGCCCACGGTCATCCTGCCGCCGGGTACACCGTCGCCCGACGCTGCACCGCCCACGCCGGCCATGCCTGCAGGCCCCAGCGCCCAGGGCCCGGGTGCGCTGGAGCCGCTGCAGGTGTCTCCTGAAGCGGCCAACGCTGCGGCCACCCACGCCACCGCCAACCAGCCTGAGAATGCTCCCGCAGGCCCGATGCCGACCGACCGCGAGGCATTCCGCAACGAAGTCCAGCGCGAGTCGCGCGAAGGTGCGGCCACGCTGGCGCAGGAACACTTGCGTGAGCACCCGGACTGGTTCACGGAAGCCGAGTCCTGGCATGTCGATCATGCGGCCGCCGCGCAGCGCATCCGGTGGGGCCGGCAGCAGTTGAAGTCCATCCAGGGGCCTGAGCGCTTCGTCATCATCGACCAGGCGGTGGCCGAGATCGAGGCGCTGATCAAGAAGGTGCCCGATACGAAGGAGAACGCCGAGTTCCGCCAGGAGATCGTCGCTGACGAAGTGGTTGCGCTGGCTTCGCGCGGGCGCATGAAGGATGCCGTCAAGCGCTACGAAGCGATGTCGCCGGCTGGCAAGGTGCCCGCCTACACGCGCGTGGCCGCGGGCGATGCCTACGCCTATCTCGATACGCCGGACAAGGCTGCTGCTGCCTACGCGCAGGCGTTGAGAGACGCCGGCCCGGGTGAGATCGAGACCGGTGACGTGCAGGAAGGCCTGTTCTACGCGCTGCTGGATACGGGGCGCTTTGAAGAGGCTCGTGCACTGCTCGACAAGATGAAGGCCGACAACCCCGAGTACGTGCGCCTGGCACCGGAAGCCGGCACGCCCAACCCGGACTACTCGCGCGTCAAGCGCCTGGAAGCGCAATACCTGGTGCTGACTGGCCGCACGCACCAGGGCATTGCCGAGATGGACAAGTGGCGGCACGAGGCGCCGTTCTCCGCTTCGCTGGTGAGTGCACGTGCCGATGGTGCGATGGTGCAGGCCGAGCCCTACCGCTCGCGCGAGATGTACAAGACTGCGCTGGCGGAGCACCCGGACGATCTGAGCGTGGTCTCGGGTTATGGGCGCGCATCGCTTGCGGTGGATGACCTCAAGACCGCCAAGGATGTCGCCAACGGGCTGGGCGAGCGCTTTCCGGAGAACGGCTCGATCAATGCGCTGAACAAGGACCTGGATGTCTACCAGAGCCCGCAACTCATCATCCAGTCCACGGCCGACAAGGGTAATTCCGTCTTTGCCAACAACGAGTACGGGGTCGATACCAAGATTTACAGTAGCCCGTTTGCCGACCACTACCGCCTGTTCTTCGACAGCTTTGTGGGCAAGGCGCAGTTTGATGGTGCATCGCAAAGCCGCGTGCGCAATGGCGCGGGCGTGCAGTGGTTCGACACCGGCGTCGAGGTGAACGGCGAGGTGCACCAATCGGTGGGTGCGGCCGGCAAGACGGGCGGCACTCTCGACGCCACCTGGATGCCGAGCGACCACTGGAAGGTATCGGGCCTGGTCACCACCGATGACCTGGAGGTGCCGTACAAGGCGTACCAGGTGGGCGTGACCGGCAAGACCGTGAGCGGCAATGTGCGCTACACCTGGGATGAAACGCGCTACGCATCGTTGACGTACGGCGTGTCGCGCTATTCCGACGACAACCTGCGCCAGCGCTGGGCTGCCAACCTCTATCAGCAGGTGTTCACCTCGCCGCGCCATACCGTGGGCGTGCTGTTTGGTGCCGACACGAGCAGCAGCACGATGACAAACCTGAACTACTTCAGCCCATCGCGCGACTACAGCGGCACGGCTACCGCCATCTGGTCATGGACGCCATGGCGTTATGCCGACAAGTCCTTTACGCAGCGTGTGTACCTGACCGGCGGCATGTACAACGAGCAGTCGTTCGGCACCAGCCCCATGTATGAAGCGCGGCTGGAGCACGTCTGGCAGATCAACCGCAAGACGCAGATCTCGTACGGCATCGGTTACGGGCGCCATCGCTATGACGGCCAGCCCGAGAACCGCAAGTTCCTGTACCTGAACCTCAACATTCCTCTTTGATGCCCATGCAAGCTCTCCGACAAACGTCATTGCGACGATTCTTCGGCTGGATGGTCTTGGTTGCGGCGATGACGCTGGTCGCTGCCGCCCGTCCGGCCGCCGCCCTGCAGGTGGACTTCCTGCCCAAGCCCGACCCGGACGACGGCAAGACGTTCCGCGTGCTGTGCTTCCACGACATTCGCGACAACCTGCGCGCCAGCTTCGAGACGCTGCCCGATGCGTTTGCCATCGACACCAAGGCGCTCACCAACATGTTCAGCTGGCTGCAGGCCAACGGCTATCACCCGGTGACGCTGGCGCAGATTGACGAGGCACGCAAGGGCGGCAAGCCGTTGCCCAAGCGGCCGGTGCTGCTGACCTTTGATGATGGCTACGAAAGCCACTACGCGAAGGTCTTCCCGCTGCTCAAGCAGTTCCGCTTTCCAGCCGTGTTCGGGCTGGTGACGGAGTGGACCAACGCGCCCCCGGGCGCCAAGATCAAGCTGTCGGACAAGCAGATCGTCGACCGCGATTTCTTCATGAACTGGAACCAGATCCGAGAGATGCAGGCCTCGGGCCTGGCGGAATTCGCTACCCACACGCACGACATGCACCACGGCATTCTGGGCAACCCGCAGGGCAACGAATTGCCGGCCGCCAGTACGCACGAATATCTGCCGAAGATGGGCCGGTATGAGACTGACGACGAGTATCGCAAGCGCGTGCGCGATGATCTGCAGCGCAGCATCGACATCATCCAGAAAAACGTCGGCGCCAAGGTGCAGACCGTGGTGTGGCCGTACGGCGCGCACAACGTGATCCTTGACCAGGAGGCAGCCAACGCGGGCCTGAAGTACATGCTCACGCTGGAGCCCGGCCCCAACACGCCGGACGTGCCGCTCACCGCTATCCGCCGCAGCCTGATGGGCTACGACACCGAGACCGGCAGCCTGGAGCGATCGCTGCGTGAGCCGGCGACCCACCACGGCGAGATCAACCCCGTGCAGCGCGTCGTGCAGGTCGACATGGACTACATCTACGACCCCGACCCGAAGCAGCAGGAAGCCAACCTCGGCAAGCTGATCGACCGCATCAAGGACCTGGCGCCGCGGGTGGTCTATCTGCAGGCCTATGCAGATCCAAAGGGCAACGGCGCCGTGGAGTCCGTGTACTTCCCGAACCGCCATATGCCGATGCGTGCCGACCTCTTCTCGCGCGTGTCGTGGCAATTGAAGACGCGTGCCAAGGTGGAGGTGTACGCCTGGCTGCCAATGCTGTCGTTCAAGCTGCCGGCCAATAACCCGGCCGCCACGCACCTCGTGCAGACCTTGCCCGGCGCACCGCAGAAGCCGGGAGCGGTCAAGCCCCCGCGCCTGTCGCCGTTTGATCCGGAAGCACGCAAGATGATCAGTGACATCTACGAGGACTTGGCCAAGAACGCCATCATCGACGGCATCCTCTTCCACGATGACGGTGTGCTCGACGACTACGAAGACGCCAGCCCGGCCGCACTCAAGGCCTACCAGGCCATGGGTCTGCCAGGGGACATCAACCAGATCCGCCAGTCGCCGGAACTGATGCAGAAGTGGACACGCGGCAAGACCGCTGCGCTCATTGCCTTCTCGCACGAGCTGATCTCCACGGTGCAGGGCTATCAGAACGGCCGCGACATGCTGACCGCGCGCAATATCTTCGCCGGCCCCGTGCTTGACCCGAAGGCCGAGGCCTGGACGGCACAGAACTATGACGACTTCCTGCGGGCCTACGACTACGTTGCGCTGGAAGCCATGCCCTACATGGAAGAGGCGCGCGACCCGAAGGACTGGATGAAGAGGCTGACGGCGGCTGTGGCTAAGCACAAGGATGGCTTGCGCAAGACCATCTTTGAGCTGCAAGCCGTGGACTGGCGCAACAAGGACAAGCCGATTCCGACTGCCGAGCTGCGTGACCAGATGAGCCGTTTGCGCGCCGCCGGCGCCCTCAACTACGGTTACTACCCGGACGACTTCATTGCCGGGCGGCCCGACACCGAGGTGCTGCGTGATGTGATGTCGCTCAAGAGCTATATCGAAACGCGCAGCGCGCCGCCCAGCGCCGAGAAGATCAATGGTGCGTTGCCGAAGACGCAGCCACCGCGTGCCCAGGCCACACCGGCAGCGCCGGCGCCCAAGAGCCCGGTCGCGACCGAAGCGGTGGCAGAAGGCACGGCATCGGTCAATCGCGCAGCCAACAACAAGGCCGGAGGCTGACATGGTGGACTTGCTGATCGCCAAGCGCTGGGTATCCGGCTTCGTCTTCTACTACCCGTTCTTCATGTCGTACTTCTGGATGATCGGGGGGCTGCTGCATTACTTCCTGTTGGAGCGCGGCACCGCGCGCGTGCAGCATCCACTGGCGCTGCTGGGCGTGAAGCGCTACCCGAAGGTGTCGATCATCGTGCCCTGCTACAACGAGGAGGCCAACGTGCGCGAGGTGATCAGCCACCTCGCCCGCATGCGGTATCCGAACTTCGACATCATCGCCGTCAACGACGGCAGCTCCGACCGCACCGGCGAGCGCCTGAACGAACTCGCCGCGCAGTACCCGCAACTGTTGGTGATTCATCAGTCGTCGAACCAAGGCAAGGCGATTGGGCTGACCACCGCCGCGCAGGTGACGGACGCCGAGTACCTGATGTGCATCGACGGCGACTCCATCCTCGACGTGGACGCCATTGCCTGGATGATCCGCCACCTGATGGAGAACCCGACCATCGGGGCGGTGACGGGCAACCCGCGCATCCGCACGCGTTCCACGCTGCTGGGGCGCATGCAGGTGGGCGAATTCTCGTCGATCGTGGGGCTCATCAAGCGTACGCAGCAGATCTATGGGCGCTTGCTGACGGTGTCGGGCGTGGTCGTGATGTTCCGCAAGCACGCGCTGGAAGAGGTGGGCTACTGGAGCAACGACATGCTCACGGAAGACATCGACATCAGCTGGAAGCTGCAGGTGGGCGGATGGATCATCCGTTACGAGCCGCGCGCGCTGTCGTGGATTCTGATGCCCGAGACCTTCCGCGGCCTGTACAAGCAGCGGCTGCGCTGGGCCAAGGGCGGCATCCAGGCGCTCATCAAGTACGCGCCGGCCATGTTGAGCCTGCGGCAATCGATGATGTGGCCGATCTTCTTTGAATACGCGCTGTCGGTCGTGTGGGCGTACAGCATGCTGATCGTTATTTCGTGGTCGGTGCTTGGCTTCTTTATCGACATGCCACCCGAATGGCGCATGGAGGCCTTCCCGCGCTGGCACGGCACGCTGCTGTTCATCACGTGCGTGCTGCAGTTGCTGATCGGCTGCTTTATCGACCGCCGCTACGACGACGGCATCCTGGGCTACTTCGTCGATGCCGTCTGGTACCCGGTGGCGTTCTGGATTCTCAACCTCATCACCACGGTGGTCGGCTTTCCGGCCGTCGCCTTCCAGCGTACACGTGCTCGCGCACGCTGGACCAGCCCCGACCGGGGCGTACAACAACAGGGGAATTCGCCATGACCGCACTCGTCATTGACGTCTCTCGCAATTCGATCCGGCAGTCGTTTTCGGACAAGGGGATCGTCGGCACGTTGCACCACGTGCTGTGGTTCCGCATCTTCCGGCCGATTCTTGTGATCTCGATCTGGGCTCTGCTGGGGCTGTATGTGGGCTACTCCATCAGCAGCGTGGGGCCAAGCGGTCTACCGTTCGAGCAACTGCGCATGTATAGCCACATCATTGCCGGCATGGGCGCCGTGCTGGTGGTGTGGATGGTCCTCTCGCGGCTGGACCGCGCCATCCGCCGCAAGATGGCGCGTACGCAAGCTGCAACGCCAGCGTCCGCCGCGGCTGTCAGCGCCTCTCGCGCGGCTGCATCGCGCGCCAAGCAGACCGCCTGGCAGCGCCCGAGCAACACGCGCCTGCTGGTGGTTGACCATGACGACGACGGCGACATCACCCACGTGCGCTCATGGCAGGAGTGGACTGGCCACCCGGCACCTGCAGGTACTGCCACGCCAGCCGTGCTGTTCACGCGCAGCCCCGAATACGACCCGGACGAGCCGATGCTCCCGGCGGGCCCGGTGATCGTCACCGACCGCACCGATCGTGCCGAACCCTCCCTGGCCCGCGTTGCCGAAGTCGCATCGCATGCGCCTGCACCTGCACCGCAGCAGCGCGACGTGATGACGGCCGCCGACATCGTCACCGCGGAAGCCGCCGGTTTTCATCGCTTCGGTTATCGCGGAAAACTGGGTCGCAACGATTGGGTGGAGCCGCCCGAGCCGGCATCGTTTGCGATGCGTCCGGGCTTGGCACGCTACTACGGCGGCGTGACGGCGGTGGTGCACGGCCGTGCTCGCCCGGCGGTGCATGCGTCAGGCCGTATCTCTGAGCGCACATTGGAGCGCTACCCGAGCATGCACGCCTTCGGCGCACATGCGCAACTGGAAGACCCGTATGCGACGCTGGACCGTGTTGAGCGTGTCGACCGACTGCATGGCTTCGGGCGACGCGGCAACGTCATTGCAGACGAAGACTGATCGCCTGAACCGGGAACGGAGCCATCCGCCATGAGCGCGCCCTTCCTTGGAAGGCGCGTTTTTTTATCACGTGTCAGTCACGCCTGTTGGGGCTGGGCGCTCTGAGACGGATACGCCTCCTCCAGCGCAATGGCGCCCGTCTCCAGCAATGACTTCAGGTTGGAGAGAATCTTTGGCCAGCCGCCCGACACGGCGTCGATCAGCTTCGACGGCGCACGCTCAATGGTGTGCGTGAGTGTCAGCTTGATCGCCGTGCTGCTGGGTTCCAGTTCCATCGTGCAGAGCGACGGGCCCTCGGCCTTGAGCTCAGGTTTGGTCTGGTGCTGCCAGCGGATCACCAGACGACGGGGCGGCACGGCCTCGACGATCTCACCGTCGTCGAAGACCACACCATCGCCGGATACCAGCGCCCATGAAGCGCCCGCCGTCCATTGGCTTTCGCAGCGCATGCCGAACCAGTACTGCTCCATGGCGTCGGCATCGGTCAGGGCATGCCACAGCTTCTCAGGTGTGGTGCGGATATAGGTGACGTAGGCAAAGGTCGACTGTGGCATGGGCGTTCTCCCGTTGTCGTTTCAGCATAGAACGCGTGATCGGCGACGAAAACAGGGGGTGGCCTATTGCGTCGCCCAGTTCTGGAATTCCAGTTTAATGGAATGAAAATCCAGTAAGATGGAAATATCAAACGCTGCACCGGAGCTTGAATGATTTCCCCCGCACTCCATGACGATATCCGCCTGATCGACTGCACCGAGGCCGAGCATGCGTCCGCCATTCTTGAAATCCTGAACGAAGCCATCGTCAATTCCACAGCGCTGTACGACTACGTGCCGCGCCCGCCGCAGGCCATGGAGACCTGGTTTGCCGCCAAGCGCGCCGGCGGCTTTCCGGTGGTGGGTGCGGTCGATGCCTCGGGCAAGCTGCTGGGCTTTGCGAGTTGGGGCACGTTCCGCGCATTTCCTGCCTATAAGTACACGGTGGAGCACAGCGTGTACGTGCACCACGCATGCCGTGGCCGCAAGCTTGGCGAGCGGTTGCTGCGTGAGTTGATTCGCCGCGCAAAAGAGAAGCAGGTGCACGTGCTGGTGGGCTGCATTGATGCGGTCAACGGGGCGAGTATCGGTCTGCACACCCGCCTGGGGTTCGTGCACGCGGGCACCGTCAAAGAGGCCGGCTTCAAGTTCGGCCGCTGGCTGGATGCCGCGTTCTATCAACTGAATCTGCAAATGCCAGAGCAACCAGTCGACGGTTGATTGCTGCAGCAGCAACAAGACGCAGATCCACCTTCAGATGCCCTAGCGCAAAAAGACTAGGGCGCGCACATCAAGCCAGCGCAATCGTTGTCACCCGTTCGCGCATTTTGAGGGCAAACGTATGTCGCCCGGCAAGGCGCGTAAACGTGTGAACGATCGTGCAGCGCATCACGCAGACGTGGCGAGCAGGCGCCTTGCTTGGTCAATCGCGCACGCCTATGCTTGGTTCTCCTGCAGGCCGGCCAGCACACTCTCTCATTGTCATCGGCGCTTGCAGTGCTCATGGTGTCCGTAGATCAATATCGTCACGGCGGCCCGTCCGTGACCGACAACCACGATGGAGTCGACTGTGCTGAGTCCCCATGAATTTGCCGTTCTGCTTCTCGTCAACGATGGCGCCGAGTCCAATCAACTGGATCGCGCCGATGTCGAAGCGCTGATCGAGCGGCAACTCGTCACGCTGGAGCATCGTGGCCCCGACCGTTGCTACGCTCGGGTGACCCTCCAGGGCTATGTCTTTCTCAAGGCCTCAGGCCATGTCCGCGCCAGCGGACGCAGGTTGGCCACGGCAACTGCGCATTGAGGGTACCGCTCCGCGTACGAACGTTTCCTCATTCCTGGTGTGCAGCCATCGCCGCGTCCGCTCTTGACGGTTGTCGTTTGCCGCTTCACTCATGCGCGGTGTGCGGATCACCATCGTTCATAGGCCACGCACGCGAACTGCGCGAGCGCCGCGAACGTGAGGCCGGTGAACGAGAAATGCGCGAGCACATGGAGTATTTGATCCACTAACGCGATGACAACCCCAAGCGGCCCATGCGGTGCATCTGCATGGGCCTTTTTGCTGTGCTGAGGCGGGCGAATGTGGGTTGGGATGGCGACAATATCGGTGCAGCAATGCAGCAATCGGTGTCCATCGCGCGGAGGCGGTCTTAAGCCTCCACTTCCGCCAGCGCCTTGAGCCCCACCGACAACATGGCCAGATCGGCCTGCCCCGCGGCCACCTGATCGGCAATCACGCGGTTGTAGCGTGCCAGTGCTTCCTGCCGGGCGGCTTTCCATGCATCGACCAGCGCTTCTGCTCCCGCACCGGCGGGCGCATCACGCAGCACCGAGCCGGTCAGCCTGCGGCGCAGTTGCCCCAGCTCTTCGAGCAGCGTTGCACGTGCCAACATCTGCCAGTGGGTTTGCGTGGGCAGGTTGAGGATGCCGCTTTGCAGCCAGCCATAACCAAGCGGCTGGTCGAGTGCAAAGTACACCCGCGCGGCGAGCTTGGCGTCGCAACCGCTGGCGGTGGCCACTTCGGCAATATCGAGCAGCGACACCCGTGCCGGCACACCTGCCGCAATGCGTGCCAGCGCTTCGGGTACGCCCTCGTCAGCCAACGCCTGCTGCTGTTGTGCCGACGCGCGCGCGGAGTCTTCCGTCTGCAAGCCATCCACTTGTGGCGCCAGCGCATCCACCGCATCACGAAAGCGCTCCACCGTGGCAGGCACATCCGACATGCGCCGCCGCAGGAACCACAGCGCGGCGCGCTCGTGCAGCTGTGCAAATGCGGTGAACAGCGCCGTCTGCGTTTCGTGCGGCACCTGCGCATCGAGCCCGTCGACTTGCGCCCAGAGCGGGTCCATCCGATAGACCGCGCGCGCCACCAGGCTGGCCCACACGACGGCCCGCGGTTCTGCGCCAGTTTCTTCGGCAAGGCGGTGCACGAACGTCACACCCGCGCGGTTGATGAGTGCATTGGCGTGCATGGTCGCCGGGATCTCGCGCCGCAGCGGGTGCCGCGGCATGGTCGGGCCGCAACGTGCCTGCAGCGGGTGCGGAAAGTAGCCGGGCAGGCCATCGGCCACGAAGGGCTGGTCGGGCAAGTCACTGGCCAGCAGCGCGTCGTACAGCCACATCTTGCTGTAGGCCATCAGCACCGCGCGTTCCGGTGTCGTGAGGCCACCGCCGGCAGCCCGCCGGGCATCGATTTCCTCATCCGGCGGCAGAAATTCAATGACCCGGTTCAGGCGCCCGGTGCGTTCCAGATAACGCATCAGCCGTGCTTCGGCATCCAGCCACTGTGTCGTGCGCGTGCGTGCGAGTGAAAGCGCCTGCGTCTGGAAGTAGTTGTCGCGCAGCACCAGCTCGCCCACCTCGTCGGTCATCTCGGCGAGCAGCGTGTTGCGCTGCTTGAGCGTCATCTCGCCATCGGCCACCACCAGGCCGAGCAGGATCTTGATGTTGACCTCGTGGTCGGAGCAATCGACACCGGCTGAATTGTCGATGGCATCGGTATTGATGCGCCCGCCGTGCAATGCATATTCGATGCGGCCGAGTTGCGTGCAGCCCAGGTTGCCGCCCTCGGCCACGACCTTGCAGCGTAGCTCTGCCCCATCCACGCGCAGCCCGTCGTTGGCGCGGTCGCCCACCTGGGCATGCGTTTCGCTGCTGGCCTTGACGTAGGTGCCGATGCCCCCGTTGTAGAGCAGGTCCACTGGCGCCTTGAGGATGGCGTGCAGCAGATCATTTGGCGCCATCTCGGTTGCAGTGACATCCAGCATGGCGCGCACTTCGGGCGATAGCGGAATTGCCTTGGCCGTGCGCGGGAAGATGCCGCCCCCCGGGCTGATCAGCGCCTTGTCATAGTCAGCCCAGCTTGAGCGCGGCAGGTTGAACATGCGTTCGCGCTCGGCAAAGCTGGCGGCCGCATCGGGTGACGGATCGAGAAAGACATGGCGATGATCGAACGCCGCCAGCAAACGGATATGGCGCGAGAGCAGCATGCCATTGCCAAACACGTCGCCTGACATGTCGCCCACACCCACCACGGTGAAGTCCTGCGATTGCGTATCGACACCCATCTCGCTGAAGTGCCGCTTGACCGATTCCCACGCGCCGCGTGCGGTGATGGCCATCTTTTTGTGGTCATAACCCACCGAGCCGCCTGAGGCAAACGCGTCGCCCAGCCAGAAGCCGTATTCGGCAGAGATGGCGTTGGCGTAGTCCGAGAAGGTGGCCGTGCCCTTGTCGGCGGCCACCACCAGGTAGGGGTCGTCCTCGTCGTAGCGCACCACGTCACGCGGTGGCACGAGGTGGCCGTCGACGTAGTTGTCAGTCAGGTCGAGCAGGCCGCGCAGGAAGGTCTGGTAGCACGCCACGCCTTCGGCCAGATACGCGTCACGATCACTGGCCGGCGGCGGTTGCTTGACGATGAAGCCGCCCTTGGAGCCCACCGGCACGATGACGGTGTTCTTGACCATCTGCGCCTTGACCAGCCCCAGCACCTCGGTGCGGAAATCTTCGCGCCGGTCAGACCAGCGCAGCCCGCCGCGCGCAACCTTGCCGCCACGCAGGTGCACGCCCTCGACACGCGGCGAATACACCCAGATCTCGAACATCGGTTTGGGCTCGGGCAGGCCCGGCACGCGTGCAGGGTCGAACTTGAACGACAGGTAGGGTTTGGATTGCGCAGCCTGCCCATCGTCTGCCGCACGCTGGAAGTAATTGGTGCGCAGCGTGGCCTCCAGCACGCCCAGGAATTGACGCAGGATGCGGTCTTCGTCCAGGTTCGGCACCTCTTCCAGCGCTTCGGCAATCTGTGCGCGCAGCTTGTCGGCATCGCGGGTGCGTTCGGCCTCGTTGAGTGACGGGTCAAAGCGCACCAGGAACAGGCGGACCAATGCCCGGGCAATGGACGGATTGCCCGTCAGCGCGCTTTCCATGTAGGCGTTGCTGAAGGTCGAGCCGATCTGACGGATGTAGCGCGCATACGCTCGCAGGATGCGTACCTCGCGCCAGGTCAGGCCAGCCTGCAGCACGAGACGGTTCAGATCGTCGTTCTCGACCTCGCCCGTCCAGATGCGTGCGAAAGTGTCTTCAAAGCGCCCACGTGCTTCGTCCAGGTCGACCTCGCTGCCGTCGATGGTCTCCATGCCGAAGTCGTGCATCCAGATGGGGGCAGTATCGGCGGGTTCGACACAGTAGGGGCGCTCTTCGTTGACGCGCACGCCAAGGTGCTCAAGCATCGGCAGGCTGCGCGACAGCGAGGTCGGCTCGCCTGCACGGTAGATCTTGAAGCGCAGTGCGCCGGTGGGGGCTTCCAGTGGCCGGTAGAGCTGCATCGTGAGCGTGCCGGCGGCAGCGGCTTGCGGTGCCGATGGTGCGCCCGCCAGCAATGGCTCCATCAGCTCGATGTCGCGCACGGCAAGCCGGGCGGGGTAGTCCTCCCGAAAGCCGGCGGGGAAGGCATCCCCATAGCGGCGCAGCAGGCGGTTGCCGCGCTCCTCACCACCGCGTTCGAGCAAGGCATCGGCCAGGTCGTCTTGCCAGCGCCGTGCGGCCTGTACGATGCGCTCTTCCAGTTCAGCCACATCCACCTCGGGCACGTTGCCCGGCTGTGTGCGCACAGTGATGTGGATGCGCGCGAGCATCGACTCCGACAGCAGCGGTGTGAACTCAACCCCCGTACCGTGATAGGCGTCTTGCAGCAGCTTTTGAATGCGCACGCGCAAGTCTGTGTTGAACTTCTCGCGCGGCACGAATACAAGGCACGACACGAAGCGATCAAAGCGGTCACGCCGTACGAACAGCCGTGTGCGTTGCCGCTCTTGCAGTCGCAGGATGCCGAGCGCGATGTCGTGCAGCTCTTCCCCCTCGATCTGAAAGAGCTCATCGCGCGGATACTGCTCAAGAATCGTGATGAGGGTCTTGGCAAGATGCCCGTTCGGCAGGAAACCGGTGCGCGCAATGACGCTGGCAACCTTGCGCCGCGCCAGCGGAATGCTCTCCGCCGGCACCATGTAGACGGTGGAGGTGTAGAGCCCCAGGAAACGTCGCTCGCCGCATGCGTGCCCGTTGGCATCGAAGCGCTTGACGCCCACGTAGTCGAGATAGCCAGGCCGGTGCACGGTGGCGCGCGAGTTGGCTTTCGTGATGAAAATGGGCGCGGGCGCATTGATGATCTTCACCGCGCCGGGAGCGAGCCGCGACAGATCCGAGCGGCCGGCATCGCGCAACGCCTCGCGCAGCACGCCAAGGCCCGTTCCTGGCAAACCTTGCAGGTAATGGCCGTCTTCCTTGACGACGAGTTCGTAGTCTCGATACCCAAGGAAGGTGAAGTGCCGCGCCAGCATCCAGTCGAGGAAGGCCTGTGCCTCGGCAATTTCCGCGCGCTCTGTCTCATCGGCAGAGGGTTGCGCGGCGCGGGCGCCCAACGCGTCGATGGCGGATTGGGCTGCGGCCTGCATCGGCTTCCAGTCTTCCACGGCTGCGCGCACGTCACGCAGCACGCGCACCAGGCCGTCATGCAGTGCCTGTATCCGCTGTGGCTCTGAGAAACGATCGACCTCGATGTGGATGTAGGACTCGTAGCGGGCGCTTTCGCCGTTCTTGTCGCTTTCGCCGGTGGTCTCGTCATCGGCATCGGCGGGGGTGTCGCCCGCGAGTGTCGCCGGCCGCAGCACGCCGCCGGCTTCCACTGCCAGACGGGTGCCGGCCGCATCGCGCCGCATGCGATAGACCGGGTGGCAAGCAGAATGCAGCGCGAGACCCTGCCGGTTGATCTCCATCGTCACGGAGTCGAACAGGAACGGCATGTCGTCGTTGACGATCTCGACCACCGTATGGCCGCTGTACCAGCCGTGCTGCTCAAGGCTTGGGTTGTAGACCCGTACGCGTGGCTGCCCTGACACGAACTTCTGGCCAAGCTGCCAATGGGCCATTGCCGCTCCGTAGAGATCGGCCACGCTGCGCAAGACGACGTCTTCGGGGTCGGCCAGTCCGTAGTAGTGCCGCATGAATGGCTCGAACAGTGCGGCGATCTCTGGCGCACGTCCGCGTGCAAGGGCCACTGCATCCGCCATGTGCTGACGGACTTTTTCTTCGTGCTGGGCAGACATGGGCGATCTCCCGAAAAGCGCGGAAAAACAGCTTTTCCATGCTACGCCGCGTGCCCTTGGGCCGCAACGTGCAACCCGTGTCAACCAAAAAGGGGGGGGCGTGGGTCAGGCGCGCCTTTTTGTGCGGCGCGTCTGTAGATCGGCCGACGGTGCCTTTGCGGCGCCTTGCGTGATCTTGTCCAGCACGCGCTTGGTCCGCCCTGCGCAGCTCTCGTTTTCAGTGCGGCTGTTGATGTCGCTCACGAGCGCGAGCAGGTGGTGCTTGCTCTGTGCCAGGCGCTGCTCCAGCAATTCGATCTCGCTGATTTTGCGGTGCAGCGCCTCAAGCAGTTCCTGATGCGGCCACTTGTCGAGGTCGGGCGGCAGGATGGCGCGGATTTCTTCCAGCGAGAACCCAGCACCCTGCGCCAGCAGGATGATCTCCAGCCGGGTCAGCGTGTCGGGCGTGTACTCGCGGTAGCCGTTGGCCTGTCGCTGCGCAGGCTGCAGCAGGCCGCTGGCTTCGTAAAAGCGGATGCGCGAGGCGGCTACGCCACTCAGCTCCGCCAGTTCGCCGATTTTCATACGCATGCTCCGGGTCTTGACATTAAAGTCGACTTTAAGCTTAAGGTTAGGGCGTCGTCAAACCGGGATGCCCCTCATGAATCTGTTCACGCCCCTTACGCTACCCAATGGCGCGGTGATTACCAACCGCCTTGCCAAGGCCGCCATGGAAGAGAACATGGCCGATGCGGACCACGCGCCATCCGATGCATTGGTACGCCTGTATAAAGCCTGGGCCGAAGGCAACGTTGGCCTGATGCTCACGGGCAACGTCATGGTGGACCACCGCGCCATGACCGGGCCCAACGGCGTGGTGCTGGAAGACGATGCCCACCTCGACCGCTTCCGGCGCTGGGCGCAAACCGCACGCGCCCACGGCGCGCATGTCTGGATGCAGATCAACCACCCGGGCCGCCAGATGCCTGCTGCACTTGGCCAGACCACGCTGGCGCCGTCTGCCGTGGCGATGGACCTGGGTGCGCTGTCCAAGCAGTTTCCGGTGCCTCGGGAGATGAACGCCGCCGACATTGCGGACGTGCAGCAACGCTTCACGCACGCAGCGGTGCTGGCCGAGCAGAGTGGCTTTACAGGCGTGCAGATTCACGCGGCGCATGGCTATCTGCTGAGCCAGTTTCTTTCCCCGATCACGAACAAACGGCAGGACCAATGGGGCGGCCCGATCGAGAACCGCGCGCGCCTGCTCCTCGACATCGTGCGTTCGGTGCGCGGCGCGGTGTCGCCGCAGTTTGTGGTGGCGGTCAAGCTGAACTCGGCGGACTTCCAGCGCGGCGGCTTCAGCCCGGACGATGCCAAGCGTGTGGTCGAACTGCTCAACCCGCTGGGCGTTGATCTGGTGGAGCTGTCCGGCGGCAGCTACGAAGCACCGGCCATGCAAGGGCAAGCCCGCGACGGCCGCACGCTTGCCCGCGAGGCCTACTTTCTGGAATTCGCGCGTGACATCGTTGGCATTGCGCAGATGCCGCTGATGGTCACGGGCGGTATCCGCCGCCGTGCGGTGGCAGAACAGGTGGTCAACAGCGGTATCGCCATGGTTGGCATTGCGACCGCGCTGTCGATTGATCCGAACCTGCCGCGCGATTGGCGGGCGGGCAAGAACACTGCACCGGTGCTGCGCCCGATTACCTGGAAGAACAAGGTGCTGGGCTCGCTGGCCAATATGGCGGTGGTCAAGTTTCAGCTGCAACGGCTAAGCCAGGGGCGTGGGACGAACCCGCGTGTTTCGCCGTTCAGGGCACTGGTGGTGCAGCAGCTGGCTAATGCCTGCCAGACACGGCGGTACAAGCGCTGGACGGCGCAGCGCGCCTTACATTGACCGTTGACGTGGGCGCTAGTGCAGGAGGGTGGCTTGGGCAATGCCCGCAACTGCGCAGAGGGCCACCACGGCAAGCGGCGGCAGCTTCCACCGCGTCAGCAGGCAGAACCCGACGGCGGCAATCGCAAAATCCAGCGGGGCATGCACCGCGCTGGTCCAAACCGGCGAGTACAGCGCGGCGGCCAGCACGCCAACCACGGCGGCATTCACCCCTGCCAACAGCGCCGCCATGGACTTGCGCGCACGCAATGCCTGCCAGTACGGCAACGCGGCAACAACCAGCAGCAGCCCTGGCAGGAAGATGCCCACCGTGGCGAGCACGGCACCGCCCAGGTGATTGGGCACGCCGCGCATCATCCAGCCGAGAAACGCGGCGAATGTAAACAGTGGCCCCGGTACGGCCTGTGCAGCACCGTATCCGGCAAGAAAATCGCTGGAGGTCACCCACCCCGTGGCGACCGTCTGCTCTTGCAGCAACGGAAGCACGACGTGGCCGCCGCCAAACACCAGCGCGCCCGAGCGGTAGAACGCGTCGAACACACGCACAGCATCGCCTGCGCCGGCTTGCGATAGCGCCGGCAACCCGAGCAACAACACACCAAAGAGCACCAGCGCAATGGCGCCAGCGCTGCGGGAAATGCGGAACCCCGTGTGTTGCCCGGGCGCAGCGATGACGCCGGTCGCGGATGTGCCTCTGCACAGCGCAAGGCCAAGTACTGCGCCGAGCGCAATGGCGATGAGCTGCGCATAGACGGAAGCCGTCAGGCTTAGTAGCACGATGGCTGCCAGCGCGATGCCGGCCCGACGAAAATCGGGGCACAAGCGCCGCGCCATGTCCCACACGGCTTGCGCAACCACGGCAACGGCCACCAGCTTCAACCCGTGGATCAATCCGTCGCCAAAGGGGCCGCCGAGCGTTGGCGCCAGCATGGCAAAGGCAATCAGCAGCAAGACGGACGGCAGCGTGAACCCGCACCACGCTGCCAGGCCGCCAAGCCACCCGGCGCGCAGCAAGCCGATCGAAAAGCCTACCTGACTGCTGGCCGGCCCCGGCAGGAACTGACACAAACCAACCAGATCGGTGAACGTTGCGTCGTCAAGCCAGCGCCGCCGCTCGACAAACTCGCGGCGGAAGTACCCGATGTGTGCCACCGGGCCGCCAAACGACGTCAGCCCCAGCTTGAGGAAGACGGCGAGCACGCCCAGCGCATTGGTTGCCTGTGCGGGTCGTGATGCATCCATGTTGGTATCCATGGCGCGCTGCGTGAGGGTTAACGGATGTCTTTTGCCGCGTCCCACAGGTCGCGTGTGCCGAGGGTTGCATGCCAGGCTTCAAAGCGGGATCGCCATTGCTCAAAGGGCTCGCCCAGCGGGTGCCTGGGGTCGTCGCTCAACGCATAGGCCATGCCCTCGATCAGCCATCCGGGGCGGGTGGCCACCGCATAGTTGCCCAGCACTTCTGCTTGCCGGAAATGGATCAACTCGTGTGTCACGTAATAGGTTTTCCACCCGCGTGGCGCAATGACCAGGCCCAGGTTGCCCACGGCTTCTGCCGCACGGCGCCCAATGCCGAACGTATCGGCGCAAGTCGATGTCGTGCAGAACACCATGCGCGGCGCCCGCTGAAACGGCCCGACAGCGTTCGCGGCGTGGGTGTAGCCATCCTGGTACAGCTGTTGTGCTTCGCTCAGGCTGGCAACGTTGTCGGTGCAGATGTTGGGCAACGGGCAGGACACCCCCGGCATGAGCGATGGAGCAACAACCCGCAGCGGCTTGACGAAGGCAAGCGCCACAGCGGGCAGTGCGACCAACAGGGCGGCACTGGCGGCCAGCAGGATCCGGGTGGGCTTCATGAGTTGGTGGTCGAGAGGTGGGCGGTGGCGAACATTATCAGGTATCCGCGCTGCCTGAGCGGTGCCGCCGCCCTGTCAGTCGTACAGGATCTGCACTGTCACCACGGCTGTGAATGGCCCGATCTTCGGCGCGCCGAGCGGTTTGAGCGTGGCGCTCATGGGCACGTCGATGTGGGTGTCGGTGGCACCAAAATTCGCCAGCGGAAACGGCTCGCCGATCGGCAACTGCTGTCCGTGCTGATCCTGGATGCTGATGCCGAAGTTGCTGTCGGCCGTGGGCAGGATCAGGTTGTTCTGCACCGGATTGGCGGTTTCAAAGTAGCCGTTGATGTTGACCCCTGTTGTGCACTGCGTCTTGTTCAGCGCCAGACTGAACGGCTTGGCGGGGGCGGTCGGTGAGAACCCCGTGGGTGTGGCCTGCACTTGCCCGAAGTCGACAATGCCGGGCTCAGGTGTGACGGTTACATCAACGATGCACGGCGTGGGTTTCAGGTTGTCCAGCCCGCTCAGGATGTACCGGAAACTCGTGTTGCAGCAGTTGATGCCATTCAGACCATCGAACTGGAATGCTGGATAGGTGTCTTGCGGCACACCCACCCAGGTACCACGCTTGCGTACCACCACCTGATAGCTGATGCTGACCGGAACCTTCGGGCAGAGGCCCGCAGAATAGTCGCTGCTTGAGCAGGGCGGCACCACATAGCCTGTTGGCACGCCCGTGCCGGGCAGATTGCCCGCACCAAAGTAGTCGACGCCGTTGTAACGGATACCGATTTCCAGCCCCCATGCAGCTGGGTCCATCTTGGCCGGGTTGGCATAGAAGGAGATCGGATCGTCGTAGGTCAAGGACCCGCCGCCCAGATCCTTGTAGCAGACACCCGTGGTAGTGCGGGTGGGCGAGATCCAGATGACGTAACCATCGGGAGCGTTGACCGGATAGGTTTGGACCGAGCCGATGGGTTCGATGAATTGATCAGCACCGCCCGAGGTGAGGCAGCGCACTGCCAGTGCCGAATGCGAGCCCAAGAGAAAAGCCAGGCCAAGCAGTGCTTGCAGTACCGCCCGCCGCAAGAAGCCGCAATGCGTTGTCATGGCTGCACGCTCCGGCAAAGGGTGGCGTCACACGCATACTTGACAGCGTTCTGCCCGCCCCAATCGTTCATGTGCGACACATAGAGCGTGCTGGGCAACGTGCCGGTGAAGTCCACTTCGGCATTGGCCTTGGGCTCGATCATCACAGCGTCGAACTTGAGCGTCTTCTTCTCTTCACCGGCGGCCAACTCAACCACGGTGACGTGATAAGGCGTCGGGTTATCGAACACCAGCTTGTGATGTGCAGCATCCAGCCGCAGCGTCATCGCCAGAGACACATCTTCATCCTGCTTGGGCTGTACACCCTTGGGCCGATAGAACAGCTTGATCTTGGAGTGCAGGGCGATCTGGATCGCGTTCTGCGCGTCGGTCTTGGGTGGGATCTCGCGTACGTTCAGGTAGAACACCGATTCGCGGTCGGTGGGCAGCGCATCGCCCGGCAGTTTCACGATACGCAGGACGTTGCGCTCGTTTGGCTCGATGCGCTGCAGTGGCGGCAGCACCATGAATGGCGATGTGATGCGTTTGCCAGCGCTGTCTTCAATCCATGACTGCACGACGTAGGGGTAGGTCGTGCTCTTGTTGGCGATGGTCAGGCTTTCCGATTGCGCATCGGCGTTATAGATGACTCGGGTGCGATCCGGCACCACGGCAGCCTGAGCGGCTGCGGCACACAGTTGCAGGGTGAGGGCAATACTGGCTAGCCGGTAGAAATGGGTAGGAAAGCGTCGCTTCATGATGAGGGTGTCGGAGTGGGGGTGGCCGACGCCACGCAGGACATCGGGATGGGGTCTGGCGTCAGGTGGAGCGTTTGCTTGACGGGGCCGACTTCACAGACGGCATGGTCCGCTTGCCGGACGGACAGCACGGTGTCCGATCGAACGCCTGCGAGATACACGACGCCATGTTCGCCAACGATGCCCAACTCCTTGCCGCTGGTCAGGTCGATGACGGAAGCCCCAAACGGCACTTCTTTGCCCGATGGCAGTGTCAGTGCCACCAAGGCGTTGCTTCCGTGCGTGGCGTCAAAGCGCAGGAAGCCGATGGCGCCATCCGTCAGGACGACGCGCTGTACAGGATTGGCCACCGTGGTCTCCAGTGACATGGCGTTGGTATTGACGCGGGCGTCATACGGGTTGAACGGCGCCACCGAGCCGATCACGGCATAGCCGCGGGCGTCCGTCCTGGCCTGCGAGCCGGAGAAGGCCACATCCGGCACGCCGTCAGACGAAACAAGGAGACGCGTATCACCATTGGTGCCGACCGCGTGCGGCTCGATCCCGTATTGCGTTGCCACCAAGGAGCCATCCAACTCAAGCGAGGCTGCGCTGTAGGCATTGCCGGTGGCCGAGGCCTGCGCATTGACTTGCACTGCGCTGGTCTGCTTGCGCACGTTGGCGCTGAACGATGCACGACCGTCGTTGGTGCCGGCGTAGGCGGCATAGCTCAGTCCATGGTCGTCACCGCCGGAGTAGCCCGTGCTGATGTTGGTGCCGCCCGTGCTGGAGGATGTGACGCTGGTCGACACCACTTGACGGTTGCCCAGCGGAATCGTCATCGCCAGGAAGACCTGATTGCCGTTGCCCGTCACGCCGCGCGTGCGGTACGCCGACACGTTGAGCGAGATGTTGCGTACCGAGCCGATCGACACCGTGCGCGTCAGCGTCAACCCAAGGCGATCATCCGGCGAGCGGTTCCAATAGCTGGTGTGGTCCAACGACAAGAAGGCTGAGACATCGCCCAGTCGTTTGGCCAATGACAAGGAAACCCGTTGGCGGCTGCCAGCCAGGCCGGCAGCGGTCGGGTCGCCAAAGAATTGCGGGAAGCTGGTGTAGGTGCGATCAGAAAAGCGGTAACCGAAAAAGCGCAGGTCCGAATCGAGCGTGTCGAAATGCTTGGCGTAGTTGAAGCGATACGAGCGGCCCGTTTGCGTATCGCCGTTCCACCATAGGCGGGCACGGGCGAAGGTCACGTCTGCAGAGATAGCGCCCAGTTTGCCCAGGTTCTTACCCATGCCAGACGCTACCGATGCATAGCCGTCTGCCCCGATGGTACCGCCGTAGACCGTCAGCTCGTGAGGAAGGCCATAAGCGGCTTCAACAAAACCGAAGGTGGGCGAGATGCCATTCCCACCAAACAAGCGCGGCTGGCCCGCGGCGGCCTTGTAGCGCAATTCTCCCTCGCGTGCGAGGAAAGGCACCGCAGAGGTGGTGACGGTGAAGTGCTGCTCCGACCCATCTTCTTCCTGCACGGTGACGTCCAGCGTGCCTTGCACGTTGGCGGAAAAATCCTGCAACGCAAACGCACCGGGGGGCACGCGCGTGGCATACAGCACGCGCCCCTGCTGCGATACCGTCACCATGGCGTATGTGCGTGCCACGCCGGTGATGGGCGCGGCGTATCCGCGCATGCCGGGCGGCAACATGCGGTCGTCGCTCTGGATGGCTGCGCCGTCCAGTGCGAACGTGTCAAAGATGTCGGAGCTCAGGTACGTCTGCCCGAGCGAGATCGTCGACTGAATGCTGGGCAGCGCGCGATAGGCGTACAGGCGATTGAACTGGAACGCGCTGCTTGAGCCGCCAAAGTTGGCCGCCGAGCCAGAGGATGTCTGCGCTTGATAGTCGCCCCGCAGGCGCCAGCCGCCCGCATTTGCGCCGACTGTGCCGTAGGCTTGCAGCGTATTGGTGGTTCCGCCGGGTGCATTCTGTGTGGTGCCGATGACGCGATAGTCGAGCATCGCGCCCGGAATGCCATCACTCCAACGCTGCGGCGGAATGTAGTTCGGGTCTGCATATTCCAGTGCCACCTGCGGCACTGTGATCTGGAGCTGCCCCTTGCCCTTGTTGTGCCGGACAGAGGCGCCTTCAATGGTGCCGAGGTCGACACAGTTGCTCTCCTGCGTAGTGGGCAATGCGTTTCGAATGGCTGCTTTCAAGCCAAACTGATCCACCAGGGCTGCCGGCAGGCAGGCTTGGCTGATGCCGGGATCTGACGATGACGGCACGAACACGATGCTCTCGCGTTGCAGCAGCTGACCGTTGAGTACCACGTCCAGCAGGTAGGTGCCCGGTGGTGTGTAGTCTGCGCGCGCGAACTGCGAGAGGTCCACGTCGTTTGCCCCATCGATGCTGAGGAACGATGAATTGAATTCGGTCGCCCGAGCATGTGCTGTTAGACCGAGGGCGGCAAGGCTGGCGCAGAGCACGCGTAGCTTGAGGTTCACGTCGATGAGGCCGGGGGGGGCACTTCCGGCAGGCGAGGCGGAGAAAAGGAAGAAAAAAGGGGGCTCGCGCCCCCCAAAAGTGCACCCGATGTGTCGGGCGCACGTAGCACTGTCTTTACTGGTAACGCACGGTGAAGTTGGCCACCGAGTTGGCCAGGCCCGGCGTGACCGTTGCGGCGGTCGCTTCGTACATGGCAGCGAACTGAACGGTGTTGTTGCCGTTGGACAGCACGACCGGGGCCTTCTGTTCGGTACCGTTGTCCAGGTATTCGCCGGCGGCACTTTGCAGGCGCACACCCACGTTGCTGGCGCTGCCGGTGGTGGCGAACAGGCCCGGGGTGACCGTGTCGGCCGTGCCGGTGAACGTGAAGAACGCGTTCTTGGCGGTGGTCGTGTCGCAGTCGGTCAGCTGGATGTTGAACGGCGTGGCTTGCGAACGGTCCCCCAGCTTGGCGAACGTGTTGGCCGGAACCTGGCCCAGCGAGACGGTCTGGTCCAGCGTGTCGCCGCTGATGCCGCAGGCGCCTGCAACGATTTCACCGTTGAACGTGATGGTGCCCGGGTTGCCGGTGCCGGCAGCAAGGGCGGATGCGGACAGGGCTGCAAGTGCAGCGGCTGCGAGAGCTTTTTTCATGGGGTTTCAGTTCAAAGAAGTTGTTAGATGCGATGCGGTGTTTGTGCACGCGATGCGATTATTGGCAGTACGCCGTCAGTCCGAAATCGGACGCGTTCGAAATGCACTGCGAGGTGCACGCTGACAACGAAACCGGGAGGACGTGCGTGTCAGGACCGCGGATGGGCATCCGGCAGTGCTGCCGATGAAGAGACCAATCCCACCTCGATGGCATAGCGGAACAGGTCTGCTTCGCGCTCAATGCCGAGCTTTCGCATGGCCATCATCTTCTGCGTGCTGACGGTCTGCTTGCCTCTTTGCAGGCGCTGCGCGATCTCACCAATCGACAAGCCCGACACGAACAGGCGGACAACCTCGGTCTCTCGGCGGCTCAGGGGGCGCATGCCGGGGCCTTGCAACTCGCGCGTTGTGTTGAAGATCGCTTGCATGGTTGGCGAGAAGTACGTCTTCCCCCCCATCGCGGAGCGCACCCCAAGCACGATGTGTTCGACATCGTCGGATTTGCTCAGCACGCCCTGTACACCTGTGGCGATGATTCCCGACAGGATTGCCGGGTTGTCCAGCATCGTCAGCACGACAATGCGCAAGGCCGGGTAGCGACGCATGAGGAACGAGAGCAACGGAACACCGTCTCCGTAATCCCCGCCGGGCATGGCGTAGTCGGTCAGCAGCACGTCGCACGGCTGGCGATCCAGGAGTGCGACCACCTCGGTGGAGCTACAGGCCGTATCGATGATGCTGATGTCGCTGATTGGCTCGATCGCCGCGCGCACGCCGGCGATGACGGCGGGGTGATCGTCAGCGAGCAACAGTCGAATGGGAGTTTTCATTGGATTCAACACACGTCCGGATCGGTGGCGAGAAAACGGCCCCCAAAGACGGGGGCCGTTCTGTGCCGATCGATCGATCGATTGATTGATTGACTGCGTTACCACTGATACGACGCGCCTGCGCCGTAGGTGGTGCCTGCACCGCTCACACTCGCGCCCATCTTGACCTTGATGCGATCGTTCAGGCGCGCGCTCACCCCGATGGCAGATGCTGCATAGCCCTGATACGAGCCCACGCCTACGCCCACCGCAATCGTCTTGCCCTGATCCACATCCGGGATCATGGTGAGCGCCGTGGCACCGGCAATGCCGGAGTAGGCCTTGCGCGAGACATCTCCCAGTGCTTGCTGCACCATGCCGATCTGCTGGTCGGTGTAGCTCTTGGCGCCTGCCACTGCTGTATCCATCGTGCGCTTGTTGACGGCATCGGTGCTCATCACGGCATCTGCCACGTTGGTGATGGCGCGCTCGCTGCCGGCCGAGCCGACCGAGACCGTGTTGTCACGATCTGTGGTCGAGCCCGCGCCCAGCGCCACGCTGTTCGTGTTCGATGCCGAGGCGCCGGCACCAATTGCCACCGCGTCGCCGCCGGTTGCCGAGGCCGCGTTGGCTTGATCGCCGCTGGTGGCAACGTGTGCGTTGGACTCACCCGTGGAGATCACTTTCTCAACCGTGGTGATGCGGTCGCCGGTCTGGCCAATCTGCGTTGCCAACCCGCTCAAGGCGTCACCCACGTTGTTGTAGGTCACGTCGTTGAAGGTATAGCTCGGCGCGATGTATGCACCGTCTGCACCGATCCCGGCTCCGCCGCCCAGCCCGCTGGCCAGGCCACGCAACTGGCCGACATTGGCCGCGTCCGTATCCGCCATGCCGGCTTGCACGTTCGACAGCAGCACCGGTGCCCCCGCATTGCCGAAGGTGACCTGCGTGCGGTTTGAACCTGCGTCGTAGGTCACGGCGTCCAGCGTGTTGCCGTTGTTGTCGACCAGGCCGGCTTGCTTGAGTTGGCGCAGGTTCACGGCGTCGGTTTCTGCCGTGCCATCTGCGACGTTATGGAGCTGCACCGGGCCTGCTGCATTCTGGCCGCCAAGCGTCACGCTGCTGTAGTTGACCGAACCGTCTGTGTTCACGTCATACGTCACGGCTGCCAGCGCATTGCCGTTGTTGTCGATCAAACCGCTCTGCTTGAGCTGGCTCACATTCACTGCATCGTGGTCGCTCGTGCCGTTCGCCACCCCCGTCAGCTTGCGTGCGCCCGCCGTGCCGGTCAAATCCACCACGCCTCCGTCGGTGCCAGCGGCTACGGTGATGTTGCGGGTGGTCGTGTCTTGTTGCACCAGGCCCACCGAACCATCGCCAATCTGCTTCTGCAGGTTGGTGATGTTGGTTTCGTTGGTCGTCACGCGGCCATCAAGGGCGGTTACGTTGGAGTTGATCGTGGTGATGTCTCCCGTGTTCTTGGCCACTTGCTGGTTGGTTGCATACAGCTGCGAGCCATTCACCGCGTCGGTGCTGCCGTCCGTCACCGTGCCGTCGGCCACGCCGGTCAGTTGGCGTGCACCTGCTTTGCCGGTGAAGTCCACCACGCCCCCATCGGTGCCAGCCGCCACCGTGATGTTGCGGGTGGTCGCGTCTTGTTGCACCAGGCCCACCGAACCGTCGCCAATCTGCTTCTGCAGGTCGGTGATATTGGTTTCGTTGTTCGTGACACGGCCATCCAGATTGGCGATGTCCCCTTGCGCAGTCGTCAGTCCGGTGTCGAGTGCGTCAAGTGCCGTGCCAACGTCGTTCTGCGTGCCACCCTGCACGTTGTACGTCGGGCCGGTGACGACGCCCGTGTTCGCGTCAATCTTGGCGCCGCCGCCAAGGCCCGCAATGACCGGCTTGAGTTGCTGCACATTCACTGCGTCGGTGTTCTCGTTGCCATTGGCCACGTTGATGATCTGGCGCGTGCCGTTGCCGCCCATGCCCCAGCCCACCGAGACCACGTTGTCACGATCGGCAACGGAGTCCGCACCCAGGGCAACGGAGTTCTCGCCGGTTGCATTGGCATTGGCGCCAATCGCCACGCCCCGGGAGCCAGCGGCAACCTTGGCAACGTCTGCCTTGTTGCTCCAGCCGTCTGCCTGGAAGTAGGCCATGTCGCTTGCGCTGGCGTTGGCCAGTTCAGTACGCAGTTGCTGAACGTTCACCGCATCGGTGGCGGCAGTGCCCGCGCTGACGTTCGCCAGCGTTCGGGTTGCGCCGCTCCTGTCGGCAAAGTTCACGCGTGCGCCGTCGGTGCCGGCGCCGACGGTCAGGTCAGCGCCGGCTGCAGCTTGCTGTACCAGGCCTACTTGACCGGACGAGATCTGGTCGCCCAGCTTGGTCACATTGTTGTTCACGGTCGTGATCTGGTCGCCAAGCTGCGTGGCCGTCGTGTTGAGTTGGCCAACGTTCACGGCGTCGGTGTCGGCAATACCATCGCTGACGTTGGCCAGTGTGCGGGTGTTGCCATCCTTGTCGGCGAAGTTCACGCGTGTGCCGTCCGTGCCGGCACCTACCGTGAGGTCCGCACCGGCAGCTGCCTGCTGCACCAGCCCGATTTGGCCGGCGGTGATCTGATCCCCGAGCGTGGTCAGGTTGTTGTTCACCGTCGTGATTTGATCGCCAAGCTGGGTGGTTGCCGCGCTGAGCTGGTTGACGTTGACTGCGTCGGTATCAGCCGTGCCTGCAGCGACGTTGGTGACTTGGCGCTCGTTTCCGGTCGAGCCCATTGAAACGGTGTTGCTGCGCGTATTGGTGCTGCTCGCGCCCAGCGCAACAGCAGATGTCACGTTTGCTGCCACGGTGGCACCGTAGCCCAGCGCGGTTGAACTGCTTGCGCTCGCGTTTACTTTGGCATTGGCACCCATTGCAACGCTACCCTGCGCTGCCGCGGCGGAGCTCGTACCGATGGCAAAGGCGTTTCCGCCGGATGCGTTGGAGCCGTAGCCGATTGCTGTTGCGTTGTTTCCGCCTGCTGATGCGCTATTGCCAACAGCGGTGGCACCGTTGTTGGTTGCTCTGGCGCTGGAACCGAACGCGTTAGCGGCGTTTCCACTGGCCACTGCGCTTTGTCCCACGGCGAGCGAGTTCGGTCCTACAGGCGCAGATGCCGCCGTACCCGTGTTCTGGAACGCGGCAATGAATCGGCTGCCGTTCGCCATGTTCTCGATGGCCGTGGTGTTTTGTGCGACCTGCGCGTTGGTCGCGTTGAGCTGCGACATGTTCACCGCATCCAGATCAGCGACACCTGGCGCCACGTTGTGTAGTGCCACCGGGCCAGACGCAAGGCCATTGCCCAGCGTCACACTGTTGTAGTTGGTACTGCCGTCGCCATTCTTGTCGTAAGCAACGCGGTCGTTGACACCGTCATTCAACGCGTCGAGCGCTGCCCCAACGTTGTCTTGCGTACCGCCCTGCACCTTGTAGGTTGGGCCCGTCACCACGCCGGTGGCCGGGTCAATGGATGCGCCGCCGCCCAGTCCGGTAAGCACCGGCTTGAGCTGGGAGACGTTCACCGCGTCGGTATCGGCAACACCGGCGGCCATGTTCACCACTTGGCGTTCGCTGCCTTGCGCGCCGACCGAGATGGTATTGGCACGGTCGGCCACGCTGGCGGAGCCCAAGGCGACGGAGTCATTGGCAGTTGTTTTTGCTCCCATCCCCAGCGCCACGGCGTTGACGCCAGCGGACGTTACGCTTGTGCCAAAAGCCATGGAACCCTGCGCGGTGGCATTGGCATTCCAACCCATCGCAAAGCTATCTTGCTGCGTGGCGTGCGCGCCGCTGCCAAGCGCCGTCGCGCCGTTGCCGAGCGCCGTGGAGTTGGTGCCGATTGCGGTTGTGTTGGTGGCGGTCGCCTGAGCGCTTTGGCCAATGGCCGTGGCCCAGCCACCCGTGGCTGCCGCGCCAGCACCAATGGCTTGGGACCATTGTGCAGCACTGGCGTACGCGCCGATCGCGGTGGAGTTGGAACCCGTTGCGGAGGCGTGGTCACCGATGACCGTGGTCGCTCCAGCCGTTGAAGAGGCGCTGTTACCGATGATCGTGCTGCATGCAGAGCCGGGCAGGTAGGTGCTGTTGCAGCCTGCTGCGCTACCGTTGGCGTTATCGCCAATGACGGTGTTGTTGGCATTGCCCTGTTGCGCGCCCGTACCGGCAACGTAAGCGAAGGACTGCGTAGCGCCAAGGCTCAGCGTTACGGCGGCGAGTACAACCGAAACGCGTGCCAGCGTGCGCTGACCACCGGACTTCCTGCGGCTCTTGGCGGTTTCCGAGGCGGCCACCCAGGTGCCGGTGGCCGTGTTGAAGATGCTGCGATAGGTCTTGTTCATGGTGACTCCTGAGATGGATTGATCTGACGGGAGTCACTGTATTTTTCAGACGATTCTTAAACTATCTGACGAGTACTAAAACGACTGCACCTCGTACTGAGTCGTCTTGATTTCGTACTCGTACGAAGCGGGGGGAGGGGTTGGGCGCAGCCGAGGAGGATCGTGCCTCAGTACAGGCGCTGCAGCGGCGAGCGGTATTCACCAGGGCCGAACTCTGTGTGTAGAGATGCGCAATGCATTTCGTTGTCGTCCGATTACGGGCGGGCGGGGTTCATCCGACAATCGATCCCATCAGGCAACGATGTTTGATCGGCCCTCAAGATGCTTAGACGATGCCCCTGACTTCCCTGCCTCTCGCACACCTTCTTCTTGGCTTTGCCCGGCTTTCTGCTGCGGAGCAGAGGGCATTTCTTACTCAACTGAATCAGTTCATGCTTGCGTCGCCGCATCAACGGCGATCGCAAATGCACGAATGGGAGCATGCAGAATGCGCCAGCCTGGAGCCGCTTGTTGCGGGCGCCGGCAAAACCACGTGAACTTCAAATCTTGGCGTCGGGCTGCGCGGTTGTTGCGGCAGAAACCAGGCCGGTCTCAATCGCATAGCGGAACAGGTCGGCTTCACGTTCCAGGCCCAGCTTGCGCATGGCGGAGTTCTTCTGTGTGCTGACGGTCTGCTTGCTGCGGTGCAGCCGCTCGGCAATCTCCCCAACCGACAGCCCCGACACGAACAGTCGCACCACCTCGCTTTCGCGGCGCGTCAGGGTTTGTGTGCCCGGGCCTTGTGTCTCTTTGGACGTATCCAGAATGGTCCGTGCCGTTGGCGAGAAGTACGACTGCCCCAGCATGGCGGCATGCACGGCCGGCACGATGTGCGTGAGGTCGTCGGATTTGCTCAGAACACCCTGCACACCCGTCGCGGCAATCGCCGAGAGCACGGCGGGGTTGTCCATCATGGTTAGCACGAGCACGCGCACCCCGGGGTAGCGGCGCAGGATGAAGGAAAGCAGCGGGATACCGTCGCCATAGTTGCCGCCAGGCATGGCGTAGTCGGTCACCAGCACGTCGCACGGGTTTCGATCCAGGAACGCGACCATCTCGGTCGAGCTTGGTGACGTCCCGATGATCTCGATGCCTTCTGCATTGCCGACAGCAAATTTCACCCCTGCAATGATGGCTGGATGATCGTCCGCCAGCAGCAGCCGAACAGGATCCTTCATGGTGATGTGATTCCCCGGTTTGACGCGATGGTGCGATTGTTGTTGTCGCGCAGCGATGTACTTATTGGTGCTCTGCCAGCCCGTTTCGTCCTTACAGGATGGATTCCCGTCGATCCTGGAGGGGGACACGTAAGACCATATTCAAATGCAGTATAGAGCGCTTTTCTTTGCCGCTGAAAGGCGCCCCGGCTCCAGAAGGGTCTGTGTTGACAGGGGTGTGATCGCCCAATCAACGACGTAGGCGTAACCGATCTGACTGGCATATTCGGACAGTGAACGCACAATATTGCGCAGTGCATTGTCGGTCTCCCGGCCCGTTCGCATAATAGGACAAGATCGAAAGGCTCAAGATGCGTCGTACAAGTACGAAAAAGCACGGCGCAGACGCACAGGGCCGCAACGGCGCAATACAGTAGCGCTTTGTCAAATTCACCAAGAACACCATGTTGACCCAACCCCCGCATTGGCTGCGCCGTGTGCCCGGATTCAAGGAGCTGGGCGCCTTCGGCAAGATGCAACGCGGCATGCTGTTTGGCGGTGCGGCCGTGCTGTCGCTGGTGGTTCTCGTTGTGGCTGGAATCGGGGCCTACGTAAAGATCTCGAACTACATTGCCGACGGGCGAGAAACCTTCATTACCCACAAGGCGTTGCTGCTGATTGATGTAGAGACCAAGCAGGCCGCGCTTCAGCGCGGAGTCATCAATGCGGAATTCCTCTGGGGTGAACATCGCCCCGCCCGCGCTGCCCTGCTGCGTGATTTCAAGATGCAGGGGGGGCGTGCTTACCTTCGGGCCAACCCCAGCCTTGAACCCCAGCTTGCATTGGGAGACCTGGGAGCCAAAGCGCCGGAGGCCTATTCCAATTACCTTGCATTCAGCGAGGAACAGGCCTTTACCGCCAGTGCCAGTGCCCGCCAACGGGGTCAACTGCTGACCGGCTATTACTACTCGCCCGACGAGAAGTTCGTATCGATCATGCCGCCGCCAAGAACGGGCGATCCGCTGCAGGCCGTGAAAGCGCATTCACTGGCCGAGCTCATCCATGCGTTGGCCAAGGATATTGGAGATCTGAATGACCCTGAGGTTGACCGCAAGCTGCTGGAGAGCCGCAAGGTCATGTGGATACCGCCGCATACCGATCCGTTTACGGGCGACAACGTGTTCAAGCTCGTGCAGCCGGCGTTTGACGGTGACAAGCCGTTCATCGTGTTTGTGAGCGATCTGCCGGTCCGGGTGCTTTCCAATCGGCTCGATCAGGCGCCGTATGACGGCAACATGCTGCTGCTGTCCAAGAGCGGTGATGTGCTGCTCGAAGGTTTCGGCAGTCAGGAGACGTCGCCAGAGCGTGCTCACGCGCTGACGATGAAGGTGGTGCAGGACGGCATGTGGAAGCGCGGGCTCACGCAAACCGACAGCAGCTATCACGACGGCGTGTTCACGATCAGCGAGCCCCTTTCCGAAACCGGTTGGGTGCTGGTCTACACCTATTCGTGGCGAACGATCCTGAGCGCACTGCAGGATTCTCTGTGGGCGTATGTGGCCGCAGTACTGGTCATGTTGGTCCTGATCTGGACCTTTGTACTGCTGTTCCACTATCGCGTGTTCCGGCCTGCATACCTTCAGTCGCTGCGAGTGTACGAAAGCGAGAACCTGAGCCGCACCATTATCGGGACGGCGCCTGTGGGTCTGAGCCTGATTGCGTTTGGGTCGGGCGAACTACTGCTGCAGAACGAGGTGGCTGGCCACTACCACACCCAGGGCCACCCACTGCACCGGAGGCTGCTGGGCGCGTATCGTGAAGACCACCACGCACCAGGCGCCGCAGTCAGCCGCGAGATCGAAGTCGATGGGCCGGGCGGGCGAATCGCCGAACTGCATGTCGATCTTGTCCCCACCAAGTATCAGGGCGAAGACGCGCTGCTCTGCAGCTTTATCGACATCACATCACGCAAGCAGACCGAGCGCGCGCTCAACGACGCCCGCACTGCTGCGGAAGAGGCCAACCGCGCCAAGTCCTCGTTTCTCGCCACGATGAGTCATGAGATTCGCACGCCGTTGAATGCCATTCTCGGTAATCTCGAGCTCATCCAGCACGCGCAAACGCTGCACGGTGTGGAGCGCGATCGGCTGGAAGTGGTCTCTACCTCGTCGCATACGCTGGTTGCACTGATCGACGATATTCTCGATTTCTCCAAGATCGAAGCCGGCCAGATGCACCTGGAGTCGATCCCGTTTGATGTGGTGGAGGTGGTGGAGTCGGTCATCGCCGTCTTCCTGCCAGTGGCTGAGGCCAAGGACCTGACGCTGCATTACCGAATTGCGCCCACCCTCGCGCAACGCTACCTGGGCGATCCGACACGCTTGCGGCAGATTCTCAACAACCTGCTGAGCAATGCCATCAAGTTCACACAGGCGGGTAGCGTATGCATTGCGGTAGAGCCGCTCAGCGGGCACGGCGAGCAGGCGCGGCTGGCGTTCAAGGTGGCGGACACGGGCATCGGTATTGCCGAAGACAAGCAGAGCGCGTTGTTCCAAGCCTTCACGCAGGCCGACACTTCCATCACGCGCAAGTTTGGTGGTACCGGACTGGGCCTCGCGCTGTGCCGTCGGTTGGCCGAATTGATGCATGGGGCTGTGCGGGTGCAAAGCACACCGGGGCGTGGTTCGACGTTTACTGTTGAGCTGGTGCTGGGCGTGGCGAGCGGGTCGGATGCTGTGTCCCAGCCATCCCAGCCGTTGCAGAGCGTCGCCATCGCGTTCCTGTGCGGCGACGAGGTCTGGGCGCAGGCGCTGGTGCCACATCTGCAGTCGCGCGGTGCACGTGTGCAGGTGAGTGCATCCCCGGCGGCGTTGCCCACCGGGTGCGATGTGCTGCTGGTGCATGGCAGCTCACGCAACTGGCCGCTGGCGGAGGAGGACGCATTGGTGGCACGTGCCCGACGTGTCATCGACGTGATCGACGACGGGCCGCGCAAGCCAACCCGCCATGCCGGACGCATGGTCATCTCCAGCTACAGCTTGCGCAGCTTGATGCAGTTGCTGGGCGGCGCCCGCGAGTTTGCTGTACCCACACAGAACGATGTGCCGGGTCCAGCGCAGGCGCACGGGGCTGTGCTGCGTGTGCTGGTGGCAGAAGACAACCCGGTGAACCGCTTGCTGCTGCGTGATCAGCTGACGCTGCTTGGCCACGATGTCACGCTCGCCGCGGGCGGCAGCGAAGCACTGGAGCACTTCAATGCAAGCCAGTACGACGTGGTGCTGACTGATCTGAGCATGCCTGGCATGGATGGTTTTGCGCTGTGCCGTGCCCTGCGCAACCAGGGGGCGACGTTACCTGTTCTGGCCGTGACCGCGCATGCCAGCGTGGAAGAGCGTGCCGCGTGTGAGGCCGCCGGCATGACGGACATGTTGGTCAAGCCGCTTTCGATTGACGCCCTGGTGCAGGCGCTGCAGCCCATTGCCGAGCGCAAGAGCCAAGTCGCGCAGCATCTGAACAAGGCGCAGGCCAATGTGAGCAGCCTCGAGAACGGCGGCCCGCTGTCGCACGAGATCTGGTCAGCGCTGACCACATCGTTCCGCACATCAATGCACGAGGCGCGTACCGCCGTGGTGGAATCCGACTTCCACAAGGCGGCCAAGTCCATGCACTTCATCAAGGGCGGTTTTGCTGTGGTGCGTGAGGTGGCACTGGTGGAGGCATCACAACAGCTGGAAGGCCTGCTGCTGCGAGGCGGGGCCGGCATCGAAATCCTGCGGCAGTTGGATGCGTTGGCCGAGCATGCTGAGCATATGTTCGAGCAGCGTGCACCGGTTGACCTCACGAACTGAGGCGGCGGCAGACTCAATTTCGTACGCGTCCAATATCCGGCTGGGTTTCGGGTCTTTAAAGTCTGTAACGATGACGCCCCCCGAGGGCGCCTTAAGTTCAGACGATAGAGGGATCGCCATGCATGTCGCACTTGTTCATTCCGGCACGATCGAAGGGGACTGGGTGGAATGCGCGTTGGGGCAGCTCAGGCACGACGTGGTTCGTTTTTTCAGCCTGGATGCGCTGCTGCGCACCGTTCACCAGACCTCATACGATCTGGTCGTGCTGCACAACGGTTTGAGCCGCGCACATAGCCTGGACGCGCTTGCAGTGTTGCGCGCCCGGCAGCAGCACAGCGTGCCTTTGCTGGTGTATGGCAGCACGCTCGACTCCGGCGAGATTGCCAAGCTGCTCAACGGCGGCGCGGATGACTACGTGGATATTCCCACCGGGGCGGCGGTGTTTGCAGCGCGCGTGACTGCGCTTCTGCGGCGCGTGTATCCGGCGAGCTTTCAGCAGACCAGCTTCACCATCGGCAACTTTGAGATCAGCCCGTTCCGGCGCGTCGTCGAGGTTTGTGGCGAGCAGGCTGACCTGACGGATACGGAAACCCGCCTGGTGCTGCTGCTGTTCACCAACATGGACCGCACGCTGTCGCGCAACCACATCTTCGCGCTGGTTTGGGGGCGCACGACGCTGCAGATGACGCGCACGATCGATACGCATATCTCACGCTTGCGGCTCAAGCTCGGGTTGCATGAAGAGAATGGTGTGCGGCTGCGCGCGGTCTACAACGTGGGCTATCGCCTTGAGCGCGTCGCACACCAGGGGATCGATCAGTTGACCGATCCTATGCTGTCGCTCGCGCTGCAAGCCTGAGCACGCAGCGCGAGAGAAGCCGTCAGGCGCGGGCGATGATGTTGATCTGCAGCGCCTCACCGCCGGCGGCGATGGCGAGCAGGCGATCAACATTCGGGTGGGCACCCGGGCGGTTGCGTGCATCCACCGTGTGCTCGGCAAACACGGCCAGGCCATGCTCGGCAGCCTTGGCGTCGAGCTGGCCGAAGGCCTGCTGCAGATAGTGATACACCGCCAGCGAGCCTTGCTTGCCGGGCTTGTTCTCGATGTCGGCCACCACGGCGCCCTTGCCATCGATTAGGTCGATGCGCTCGATGCCGTCAATGGCGGGCAGTTGGGTGAGGTTGTCCTTGAATACGTTGCTCGGCTGAATCACTGGGAATGCTCCGTTGGTTGGCCAGGGTTCGGCCCTGGATGGGCCGTATGTTAGCTGCTCTGGCACAGCCAACGTGAACCTCGAACCTCAGCGCCGTGCGGTGGACGTGTTCAGCGCAGCAGCGGCCTGGATGAGTGCCTTCAGCGCTTTCTCGTTTACTTTGTCGCCTTCGCGAAAATCAATCGCGCGCCGGGTGTTGCCATCCAGGCTTGAGTTGAAGAGGCCTGCAGGGTCCGGTACGGCAGCGCCCCTGGCAAACGTCATCTTTACCGTCTGCTTGTAGGTCTCGCCAGTGCAGAGGATGCCGTCGTGCGACCAGACAGGCACGCTCCACTTCCATTCTTCAACCACCTCAGGGTCGGCGGCCAGGATCAGCGCGCGCAGCTTGGCGAGCATCTCGCCGCGCCAATCATCCAGCTCAGCGATCTTCGCGTCGATCAGTTCAGATGCAGGTGCCGCGTTCTCCGGTGCGCTTTTCTTCATGGGGTCTGCCTCCTGGTGGGATCAGCAGATCATTCTGGCAGGAACGCGGGGCGGTCGCCAATCGGCAACGCTGTGCGGGTATGGCCGCAGATATTCAGTGGAAAGCTTAGAAACGCCTTTTTTCCGAAATCCGGGTTGATTTTGGAAAAATGAATCTGAAAATAAAAAGATAATAAAGCGGCGTTCATTTAACGGCGAGATTACTCAGAACTTGAGCCTTTTCCGTTAATTCCCCACTTGAGTAGGGTGCGCGGCCATTTCAGCCAGAACCCAAGCGGGATACGGGTGTGCAGTCCGATGCTCGCACGCAGCGGCGCGATGTTGCAATGCCCTGATTTCTGCTGTGGCAGTCATCGATTGGTCATCTTTCGACTCCAATAATTGCGCCTCCGAAGTTCGGTAACGCATAAGGATGCCCCCCACTTTTGAAGGGGGTGGCGATTGGACCGAGAGAATTTCAAATGACTATTCGTCATCGTATTACTTTGCTGATCGTGCTGATGTTTGTCGCCTTGGCGGCCATTGGCGGTTATGCGGTCTACCAGACTCGCAGCAGTGCGTCCGAGGTCAAGCAGGTGACAGAGGGCGTAGTGCCGAGCGCGCTGGCGTCGGCCGACCTGGTGTCGCTCGTCAAGGATGTGCAACTGGCGACAATGGTGTTGGTGTATGCGCCCGACGACAACATCGTCAGCCAGGCCAAGGAAGACCTGAAGACCAAGGAAGCCGCGCTGCGTGCCGCGCTGGACGTGCAGGCCAAGCGCGCCAACAGTCACGCGCAGGAGGGGCTGGTTACGCAGGCCAAGGAAACCGTCGACAGCTATTTTGAGGCCATCCAGCAGACCACCGACATGAAGGTGCAAGGCAAGAACGAGCTTGCGCAGGCCTTCCTGTTTGCCAATGTGGCCAGCTATCGCGATGTGCTGGAGAAGATTGTTGAGACGCTGCGCATTGAGAAGAACCGCGAGAAGGACGACGCCATCGCCGGCCTCAACGGCAAGCTCGCCAGCACGGCCACCACCATTGGTGTGGTGAGCGGTGTGGCCATCGTGCTGCTGACCGCCATCGGCATGCTGTTGTATCGCCAGATCACCCGGCCGCTGACGCGCATGCAGGGCGAAATGAGCGAAATCGCCACCAGCCAGGATTTCACGCGCCGCGTGCCGGTCGGCCGCATGGACGAGATCGGTCATTCGGTAGTGGCGTTCAACCAGATGATCGAGAAAATCCAGGAGAACCAGGCGCTACTCAAACAGAAGACGGCCGACATTCAGGCGATGCTGCAGAATATGCAGCAGGGCATTCTGACGGTGGTCGATGGCGGGGTGGTGCACGAGGAGTACTCGATCTACCTGGAGTCGATTTTCGAGACGCAGGAGATTGCAGGCCGCAAGCTGATGGACCTGATCTTTGCCGATACCAGCCTGGGCGCCGATGCGCTGTCGCAGGTGGACGCAGCGGTGGATGCATGCCTGGGGCAGGACGTCATCAATTTCGCCTTCAACCAGCACTTGCTGGCGAGCGAAGTGGAAAAGCGCATGCCGGATGGCCGCGTGAAGACGCTGGACCTGTCGTGGTCGGCCATTACGGATGAGAGCGACACCATCCTGCGCCTGATGCTGTGTGTGCGTGATGTGACCGAGCTGCGCAAGCTGGCGGCTGAAGCCAGCGAGCAGCGTCGCAACCTGGAGATGATTGGCGAGATCCTGGCAGTGAGCCAGGAGAAATTCCAGCACTTCATCGACAGCTCCACCAGCTTCGTGCACGAGAACGAACGCATCATCCGCCAGTACTCGCAGGCCGACAGTGCGGCCATTGCGGCATTGTTCCGCAACATGCACACCATCAAAGGCAATGCGCGTACATACAACCTGCAGCACTTGACCAACGTGGTGCATGAGACCGAGCAGACCTACCATGCCCTGCGCGAGCCCGGCAGCGAGCACACGTGGGACCAGGACTGGCTGATGCAAGAGCTGACCCGCGTGCGCGAGGCCATCGAGAACTACGCGCGCATCAACGAAAACAAGCTGGGCCGCAAGGGTGGTGCAGCCCAGGGCAGTGCGGTGCAGGTGGTGCCGGACGCCATGGCGCGTATTCAGGAAAGCCTGCGCCTGCTGGAGTCGGCCAACCCCGGCAGCCTGTACGAGCTGGTCTCGATGCGCGATTCCGTTTATCACCTGCTGCGCCTGCTGGGCAGCGAAACGGTGGATGAGATGTTGTCGGGCGTGCTGCAATCGCTGCCGTCGCTGGCGCGCGAGCTGGGCAAGGAGCCGGCCGCAGTGCGCATCGACGACAACGGCTACCGCGTGCGCACGGAGGCCGGCGGCATCCTGCAGAACGTATTCACGCATCTGCTGCGCAACTCCATCGACCACGGCATCGAAACAGCTGATGTGCGCACGGCGCAGGGCAAATCGGCTGCCGGCACGATCGACCTTGAGGTTGGTGTCGACCAAGGCATGTTGCAGATCACGCTGTGCGATGACGGACGCGGCCTGGCGCTCGACCGTATCCGCAACATCGCTGTGGAGCGCGGCTGGATTGGCGCGCAAGAGCGCCCGAGCGATGAGGACATCGCGCAGTTCATCTTCCGACCGGGTTTTTCAACCGCCGAGACCGTGACGGAAGTGTCTGGCCGGGGCGTTGGCATGGATGCCGTGCTGGAGTTCCTCAAGCGCGAGCAGGGGCGCATCGAGCTGCGTTTTACCGATGACCACAAGGGCGCCGCGTTTCGCCAGTTCCAGACCGTGGTCTGCCTGCCCGAGCGCTTTGCGGTGGACAGCGTGAATGCGGCACTCGGTGGCCAGCCGGATATGCATCTGGATATGGACAAGGAAGCGTCGTGATGGGATCGATTGTTCTGGCCGCGCTGGCCGGCGGCTTGGTGCTGGGTGTGATGGTATGGCTGGCGCAGCAGCGCCGCGTGAACGCGGTTGCCCGCATGCTGGGGGACGCCGAACACCGCATCGCCGCACTGTCGAGTGACTTGGCGAAACAAGCCGGGCAAGTGGAGGCCGGCACGCGTGATGTGCAGAGGCTGGAAGCCACCGTCGCGCAGATGCAGAGCGCTGCATCCGACCAGGCAGAACTTGTCGAGCAGTTGCGCACCGAGCTGCAGTCGGCTGCGGAGGCCAAGGAACAATGGGCCAGCCGCGCCCGGCAGATTACTGACGAGGCTGCACGCCTGCGTGGCCTGGCACTGACTTTTGAGCGCTGGCACGAGCAGATGATCTCGCTCATGGAACAGAACCACGACATGCACGCCAAGAACCAGGAGTTGCAGTCGATCGTGCGCCATGTGGTGATCGTTTCGCTCAATGCATCCATTGAGGCAGCGCGTGCAGGTACCGCGGGGCGTGGCTTTGCCGTGGTCGCCAGCGAGGTGCGTTCGCTTGCAGCGCGGTCGGAAGAGTTGTCCAAGAGCTATCGCAACAGCCTGCACCTCAATGATCTGACCACCACCGCCACGTTCCAGGACATTCAGGCAGGCGGGAAGATGATCACGGCGTCGTTGTCGAGCGTTGAGGCGCTGGCCAACCAGTTTCAAACCCAGCTTCACTAGGCAGATACGACGTGATCAGCAGTAACGCGCAAGACAGCTTCGACCGCATCTTCCGCAAGGCCGCGCGCTCCAGGCTCGCACTGCATGCGGAAGATACCTGCGATGTGGCCACCGCAGCGCAGGGCGATGCCGTTGGCGGTGAGCAGGCCATGATCCTGACCATCTCGTCCATCGCATTCCGTCTGTTGCTGGTGCTGCGCTTTGATGAAGACGAGGCGACGCGTGCGTACTTCACCGGAGAAGGCGCGGGCCGTTCGTTTGAGGAAGCGCTGCTGGAGATCGGCAACCTGTGCTGCGGGGCGGTGAATCAGGAACTGCTGCAAGTGTTTCCGGACCTGGGCATGTCGACGCCCTATATGGTGAGCGCGCGCTGCCTGCCGTACCTGGATGCGCTCAAGCCGGGGTACATGGCCGCCTATACGGTCACGATCAATGACGCCGTGCGGGCGGCCGCCACGGTGTGTGTGTGCACCCATGCACCGCTGAACTTCGTGGCCGACGTGCGTGACGAAGTCGAGTCCAGCGGTGAACTGGAATTGTTTTGATTCAGATTGAGAAAGAGGAAAAACCCATGAGCAAGATTCTGGTGGTCGACGATTCGAGCACGGTACGCGACGAGGTGGCCGGCTTCCTGAAGAAGAACGGCCTGGCGGTGGATACCGCCGTGGATGGCAAGGACGGCCTGGCAAAGATCAAGGCCAACCCGGGCCTCAAACTGGTCATCAGCGACGTGAACATGCCCAACATGGACGGCCTGACGATGGTTGAGAAGGTGCGCAGCGAGCTGGGCAACAAGACAGTCAACGTCATCATGCTCACCACGGAAAGCAGCCCGGCCATGAAGGACCGCGGCAAGGCGGCTGGTGTGAAGGGCTGGATCGTCAAACCCTTCAAGGGGGAGGCTGTGCTGGAGACGTTCAAGAAGCTGGCGAGTTGAGCCCCGCACCTTAGCGCCATACTGGTTTTGGGGCGAAACTAGGCATCTTCGAATATCGAGCGTACCCAGACGCCATGGCTGCTTTGGCCGATGCCGTGCTCGTGCTGCATGCGGTGCTCGTCCTGTTCATCGTGGGCGGGCTGGTCGCAGTTTGGGTAGGCGCCGCGCTCAGGCGCAGTTGGGCGCGCCATCGCGTTTTCCGCTTTGTCCATCTCGCGGCCATCAGCATCGTTGCCGGGCTGGCGGTGCTTGATGTGCCGTGTCCGCTCACGGTGCTGGAGGATTGGCTGCGCACCGGTTCGGCCGGTTCAAGCGGCTTCATCCAGCGCTGGGTGAGCGCGCTGCTCTACTACGACTTGCCGCTGTGGGTGTTTGCCGTGAGCTATGCCGTGTTTCTGCTGGCAGTGGTGCTCACGTGGTGGCGCGTTCCGCCACACCCCAAGGCGTCATCCCCCTTGGGGTGATGGCGTCAACGCGTGGGTTGTGCCGGCTTGCGTTCTGCCAGCAGCTTCTGGATGGCGGCTTCCGTTTCTGCATAGTGCCCTTCGCCAAAGTGCTGATAGACGATGCGGCCATCGGCGTCGATCAGGTACTGGGCGGGCCAGTACTGGTTGTGGAAGGCCGTCCACATGGCATAGCTGTTGTCCTGCGCCACCGGATAGCGGATGTCGAAGCGCTTGAGCGCGGCCTGCACATTCGCAGTCGACTTCTCGAACGGGTACTCGGGTGTATGTACGCCCACCACAACGAGCCCTTGATCCTTGTACTTCTCGTGCAACTGCTTCACGTACGGCAGCGTGTTGATGCAGTTGATGCACGAGTACGTCCAGAAATCGACCAGCACCACCTTGCCGCGCAGGCTGCTCATGGTGAGCGGTGGGGAATTCAGCCATTGGTCGATGCCGGTGAACTCTGGGGCAGCACTGCCGCTGGCCGCCGGTGCGCTGAATGGGCTGTAGGCGCGTGCGCCGGTGGTGGCAAAGTAGGCCGCACCAATGGCAATCGCCACCAGGGCGGCGCGTAAGTCGATGCGCATGATCTCTAGCCTGTAGAAAGTTGAGGGTGGTCGCCAGCCCAATCACACCAGGCTGGCTGTGAATGGCGTCAGACCAGATTCAGTTCGACATGGATGTTGCCGCGCGTGGCCTTCGAGTACGGGCAGAGCTGGTGGGCAGCTTCCACCACGGCTTGCGCGACCTCGCGGTCCAGACCCGGCAGGCTGACGTTCAGGCGGGCCTGCAAGAAGTACGCATCGTCGGTGGTGCCCAGGTCCACTTCGGTATCCAGGGCCAGGTCTGCCGGCAGCCTGATCTTCATCTGGCTGGCAGCACGGCCCATCGCGCCGATGAAGCAGGCTGACCACCCTGCGGCAAACAACTGCTCGGGGTTTGTGCCGCGGCCGCTGCTGCCCGGGGGCGAGAGCTTCAGGTTCAGGCGGTCGTCATTGCTCTGGGCTTGGCCGTCGCGGCCACCCGTGACGTGGACGTTGGCGGTGTACAGCACGTTCTCGATGCGGGTCATGATCGTGTTCCTTGGAGAGAGGGTTTGCGTTGGGATTGCGCGGCCGGAGATCGCTTTGCTTGCGTTCGGCGCCGGGCCACGAGACGCATTTAAGACGGCGGACGTATCACGCACGTAGCGCCCGGGCCCCCTTTCTGTCAGGGCGCGTATCGAGGTGGGTGACAGATACAAACGCATACAAAAACCGTGCGAAGTGGCGGGGAAGCGGCATGGAGAGCGTTCGCACCGCCGTGTTGCGAGCCGGCACTTCGTCATTTCGAAGCAGGCAATCTGGTCGACGCCGGGTATACGATCCGTATGCTCCGCAGATCGTGGTGGCATACGTAGAGGCTGGAGGCGTGATGAACCTGATGCGTGGCTGGATGCTGGTGGTGGCCCTGCTGTGTGCGAGCGAGGGTTGGGCGCAGACAACGCCTTCTCCTTGTCAGGCTGGGGTGGATGCGAAACCGTGTGACGCCCAGGTGGGGCGTGTCATCCATATCGTGGCCTTTGGCGGCAGCAACACGTATGGCAAGAACCTGCCGCGCGGCGACGCGTATCCGGCGCAGCTGGAAAGATTGCTCCGCAGCGATGGCTTTGATGTGGAAGTCAGGAACGCGGGCACCAACGGCCAGACCACGGCCGAAGCGCTGTCACGCGTGGATGCTGCCGTGCCGGAGGGCACCGACATCGTGATCTTTCAACCGGGCGGCAATGACACGCGCTACAACGCGCGGCGTCCGCTGGCCAGCCGCGGCAATACGGAAGACAACATCGTTGCCGTTGTTCAACGGCTGCATGCACGCAAGATCGGTGTGATCGTGAGCGGCAATGCTGCCAAGCAGCAGGCGGTCGCGCCGCTAGGTGTACCGACCGTGGATGAACTCAACCACCTTGCCCCGCTAGAGGAATACCAGGTCGACGGCCAGCACCTGACGCCCAAGGGGTATGGCGTTGTGGCGCAAGCGCTGCGCCCGATAGTCGAGCAGTTGATACGGCAGCGCCTTGCTGCACCGTAATGGAGCAGGATGTTGAATCGGCTTCAAATACGCTGATTCCTTGATACGCTGGATTGAATCGGTTCCGTGCAGTTGGAGGAGGTGAAGGAGTCATCATGCAAGAGCTGGCTTTTTGCACCCTGCTGTATCGCTACTTCTTCTTCGGCTGGCTGTTCAAGGATGCCAGCCACGGCAACCTGTTCGAACGCTCCGCAGCGTGGCGTTTCAACAAGGCGCACGCGCACTGGTTGCTCGCCTACATGCGACGATGGATCTGGTGCGGGCTGCTCTGCTATGCCATGGGCGGGCTGATTGAACTGGGGCTCAAGACGCCCGGCTTGTCTGCGCTGTTCTATGTGCCAAGCGTG